>CAZEQG010000200.1:357-6040 GCA_964514295.1 uncultured Alphaproteobacteria bacterium | reverse complement strand
CGCGCCCGCGCACCAGCGGCGGCACCGGCAGGCCGTCGGCCGGCACCACCGCGTCATAGCGCCCGGCCAGCAGGCCGGCATCGCCCGTCAGCACGGCGTCGAAGCGCTCGGCCTCCAGCCCCTCGGCCGCAGTGCGGACCAGCAGCAGCAGCGCCATCGGCCTAGGCGGCCGCCATCGCCGCTTCGATCCGGTCGGCCGGCAGCAGGCCGGGATTGGCCTTCTGGAAGGCGATCACCGCCTGCAGGCGGTTCATGCCGAGCCCGTTCCGGGTGGCCAGGCCCCGCTGGCGTGCGGCGGCCAGCAGGGCCGTCTCGGCCGGCTGGTAGATCACGTCGTAGACGGCGGCGCCGGCCGGCATATGGGCCAGCAGGGCGGTGTCGAAGGCGGCCTCCGCCGGGCCGGAGGCATGGCCGGCGGCAGTGCAGTTGACCAGCAGGTCGGTGCCGGCCAGGCCCTCCGCATCGGGTGCTGCCAGCGCATAGCCCAGCCCCATGGCGCGGGCCGGCGAGCGGTTCCACACCGACAGCGCGGCCGCCCGGCCGGCCAGGAAGGCGACGACGGCCAGCCCGGCGCCGCCGACCCCCAGCACCAGCACCCGGCGGCGGTCGAGATCGGGGCACAGGTCCAGGATGTCGGCCAGCGCGCCGGCCCCGTCGGTGTTGGCGCCGACCAGGGCCGAGCCGTCGCGGTAGAGCGCGTTGACGGCGCCGATGCGCTGGGCCTCGGGCTCCACCCGGTCGAGCAGCGGCAGGATCTCCTGCTTCAGCGGCATGGTCACCGCGCCGCCGCGAAAGCGCAGATCGGCCTTCAGCGCTGCCACCACCGCGGCGAGGCGGTCTGTCGCCACGTCGAGCGGCACCATCCGGGCAGCACTGCCGGCGGCGGCATAGGCCGCGTTCCACAGGCTGGGCGAACGCGCCCCCCGCGACGGCGAGGCCCCCAGGATGGCGGCGAACTCGCCGGCAGGCTCGGCCACCGTGTTGCCGATGAGGCCGGCCAGCAGGCTCATCTGACCGTCCGCCCAACGGCGGTGGCAACCTTCTGCATATCGTCCATCAGCGCGGCGAAATCGGCGAAGTCGATGGGCTGGAGCGGATCGACGGCGGCGTTGCGCGGGTCGGGGTGGACCTCCAGCATGATGCCGTCGGCCCCGGCCGCGATCGAGGCCAGCGTCATCGGCTTCACCCAGGGCGCCCAGAAGGTGGCGTGGGAGGGGTCGGTCATCACCGGCAGATGGGTCACTTCCTTGGCCGCCGGCACCACCTGGAGGTCGAGCAGGAAGCGGCTGGAGCTGCGATGGGTGTGGGGGGCGACGACCCCGCGCTCGCACAGGATCACATGCGGATTGCCGGCGTAGAGGATGTATTCGGCCGCCCCCAGCCAGTCGCGCAGCGAGGCGCCATAGCCGCGCTTCAGCATCACCGGCTTGCCGGTCTTGGCCACGGCGGTCAGCAGCGGGTAGTTCTGCATGTTGCGGGTGCCGATCTGCAGGATGTCGGCGACCGCGGCCACGGCGGGGATCTTCTCCTCCTCCATCACCTCGGTGATGATGGCGATGCCGGTCTCGTCGCGGGCCTTGGCCATCCAGCGCAGGCCGTCCTCGCGGGTCTCGAAGTATTTCGGGCCGCGATAGGGGAAGGACAGCGGCTTGAACGCGCCGCCGCGCAGGAAATGCGCGCCCGCCTGCTTCACCGCCCGGGCGGTGGCGACGATCAGCTCTTCCGTCTCCACGGTGTTCGGCCCCGCCATCACCGGGATCAGCGGCCCGCCGAACTCCACCCCGGCCACCGTGAAGCGCGATACATGGTCGGGCGATTTCTTGGCGGCCAGGGGGAATTTCGTCTCCATGTCCTCCTGGGTCACGTCCTTGCCCGGGGCCTTGTTCTCGATCGCCATTCACCATGCTCCTTGCACTGTCCGTCGCGCTTATAGCCGCTTCAGGCACCATTCGGCGATGATGTCGAGCGCCCGGGTCGGCCCGCGCGCCGCCAGCCCCGCCGCCACGGCCTGCGCCCGTGCCGCGAACTTCGGCACCGTGGTGACCGCATTCAAGGCCTGCTGCAGGTGGCCGGGCTGGAAGCGGCCGCCGCCCAGCATGCCGACGGCGCAGGCCAGCCCCGCGACGATCGACAGGTTCATCTGCTGCTCGTAGTGGCGCGGCACCAAGAGCTGCGGCCGACCCAGCGCCAGCACGGTCTCGGTGGTGCCGAGCCCGCCATGGTGGACGACGCAGCGCGCCCGCCGCGCCGCCTCCACCATCGGCTGCGGCCGGTCGAACACGGTCAGGCCGCGCCCGCGCCATTCCTGGATCACCGCCGGCGGCGCGTCGCGCAGGAACACGCTGCCCTTGCGGCCGCTGGCGGCCAGCCCCTCAAGGGCCTTGCGCGTACCCGGGAACCCCCAGGACAGATAGGCGAAGAAGGCATCCGCCTCCTCCCCGGGCGCGATCGGCGGCAGGGGGGCAGGCAGCGGTTCCATCGGGCCGATCGCCGCACCCGGCCTTTCGGCGGCGTATTTGTCCATCTCCGGCAGGCTGATGACGAAGCTGCCCTCGGCCGCCAGGATCGCCGGCATGGCCGGCGGCAGCGGCCGGCCGCGCCGGCGCTGGAGCGCCTGAACACGGGCCAGGGTCTCCGCCTCGGGCACCCTTGGGCCGCTGTCGCGCAGCAGCGGGAACTGCGGCAGATGGTGCGGCGGCAGGGTGAAGCCGTCGCCCAGCGCCACCACGCGCTCGCCGGGATAGGTTGCCAGGGCCAGGGTGGGGCAGAAGTCGGTCACGATCAGCGCCGGCTCTACCAGGGCGATCAGCGCCTCCCAGGCGGCTACCATGGCGGCCAGCCGCTCCTCGTCGTCGAAGCCCACGGTGGCGATGATGTCGCCGTAGGTGCCGATCGGCTTTCCCTCCAGCTCCGGGGGAACGCGGGGCGTCAGGTGGGGCGCCTGGAGCACCGGGATGCCGTGGGCGGCCAGCAGGGTGTGCCCGTTGGGCACCGAGCGCACAGCGAAGACCGGGCGATGGCCGGCGGCCTTCAGGCGCAGGGCAAGGGGGCGCATGCGCGTGACATGGCCGAAGCCATCGCCGAGTTCCCAGGCGAACAGGATGGTCGCCATGGCGGTCAGCCGGCCTTGCCGGGGCGGCGGGCGGGATCGAAGGCGATCCGGCTCATCAGGTGGCCCGGCCGGCGGTGCAGCGCCACCCGCCGCGGCTTGTCCTTGTCCTTGCCCGACAGGTGCAGCACGTGCAGCGGCGCATGCGGCGGGCAGGGGTCGAGGAACAGGGCGCGATCCGGGTCGTAGACCGGCAGCGCCTTGTTCAGCATGAAGTTGCAGGAGGCCGGCAGCAGCCCGGTCTTCAGCCGGCGGGTGTAGACCGCGGCGTTCAGCGGGATCTGGTCGTTCATGTCGCGGATGTGTCCGAAACGCTCGATCTGGGAATCGATGCCGCGCTGGTAGTTCTCGGCCCAGGCGGTCCAGAACGGCGAGCCGGCCCGCGCGGCGAACACGCCGGAGTTCAGGATCGGATGATACATGTAGGTGCTGCCCATGCGCCCGGCGAACCAGTAGAGGTACTGGTCGTGCATCCAGCGCATGGTCTCGCCGCGGTCATAGTGATGACTGTAGGCCGGATGCATTTCGGGCACGATCGCCACATCGGCGTGCTGCGCCGCATCGACCAGCATGTCGATCACCGAGCCGTCCTGCACCCAGGCATCGGCATCGATCCACAGATAGATGTCGTAACCCGGGAAATGCCGCGGCAGGAAGGGCCGGCCGGTCAGCGCCCGGTACCAGGGCGGCGGGTCGCCCTTCACCTCCGGCGGCCAGACGATATCCCAGCCCGGTTCGACGATCTGGCCGACGCGGCCGGCAAACCAGTCCCGCGCCCCGTCATCCAGGCCGACATCCAGCAGGCCGATGGGATGGCGGTTGCCGATCCGCGCGCGGATCGAGGCGACCAGGCCGCTGCACAGCGGCGCCATCTTGGTGTCGGTGGCGCAGCAGATGATGACCTTCATGAGCCGGTCGCTCCACCATGATGGGCCTGGACGGTGATCCGCAGTGCCGCCGCCATGGCCGCGAAGACGCTGGCCCAGTCGCCGGGCGCGGGCTGGCGGAACAGCCGCATCGAGGGGTACCAGGGGCTGTCCTCGCGCCCGCCCATCCAGCGGAAATCGGCGGCGTGCATCAGGGCCAGCCACACCGGCCGGCCGAGCGCGCCGGCCAGATGCGGCACCGAGGTGTCGGTCGAGATCACCAGGTCGAGCTGGTCGATGATGGCCGCGGTATCGGCCATGTCGGCCAGGCGCTGCCCCAGCGGCTCGATCGGACCGGCGGCCTCGCCGATCTGTCCCTCGCCTGGGCCTTTCTGCAGGGCATAGAACTGCACCCCGGGCACCGCGAACAGCGGCGCCATGGCGGCGAGCCCGGCCGAACGGTTGCGGTCATTCGCGAAGGCGGGGTTGCCGGCCCACACCAACCCCACCTTCAGCCGGTCGGCGCGCGCGCCGGGCAGGGCGAAACCGGCACCCGGCGGCACCTTCAGATAGCGGCGCCCCCCCGGAATGTCGGCGAGCGCATGGGTGCCCAGCACATGGGCCGCGCTCATCATCGGCATGTGCAGATCGAAGGGCGGCGGGCCGCCGGGCTGGTCGCGCGACACGCAGGTCTCCACCCCGTCCTGGGCGGCGAACAGGCGGGCCAGCGCGTCATGGGCCTCCAGCACCATCCGCCCGCCACGGGCGGCGATCAGCGGCAGGTAGCGCGCGAACCACAGCGCGTCGCCCAGGCCCTGCTCGGACCACACGAACAGCGTGCGCCCGGGATAGGGCTCGCCCCGCCACTGCGGCTTCGAGAGCGGCGGCTTGTCGAAGTTGCGCCAGCGCGTCGGGAACCCCTCGAAGCGCCACCGCCATTCGTATTCCCGGAACCCCTCGCGCAGGCGGCCGGCGCCGATCAGCGCCCAGGAGCGGTTCCAGTGCACCGCCGCGTCCTTGGGTGCCAGGGCATTGGCAATGGCGTAGAGCCGGGCCGCCTCGTCGAAGCGCGACTGTTCCTTGGCCAGGTTGCCGGCATTATAGAAGGCGCCGGGGTTGCTGGGCTGGCGCCGCAGGGCCTGGCGCAGGTGCCGCCGGCCTTCGGCGAAGCGGCCCATCTTGCGGCACAGCGCGCCGAAATTGGCGAACACATAGTCCGGCACATCCGGCAGGCTCACCAGCCTTTCGTGGATGGCGTGGCTCTCCTCCAGCCGGTCGGCCTCGTGCAGGATGTTGGCCAGTTCGACCAGCATCCGGACATTGTCGCGGTCGGCCTGCAGCGCCGCGCGCAACACCCCCTCGGCGCGGTCACGGCGCCCGAGCCGCCGCAGCGCCCGCTGCAGCGGCATGACGCAGGCCTGAAAATGGGGCCGCAGGTTGATCGCCCCTTCCAGCATCGCGGCCGCCTCGGCCGGCTGGCCGCGCTCAAGCAGCGCGCTTCCGAGCAGCGCCATCGCCTCGGGATGCCGCGGGGCCTTGGCCAGCGCGCGGCGCGACAGCTGCTCGGCGCCGGCATGGTCGCGGGCAATGCTGGCCAGCCTCGCGGCGACCAGCAGCAGCACGGCGGCCGGATCGGCGTTCGCCTTCATCAGCCGGTCCATTCGCGACCCCGCGGCGGCCACCCGGCCGGACTCGATCTCCATCTCGG
>CAZEQG010000200.1:0-333 GCA_964514295.1 uncultured Alphaproteobacteria bacterium | reverse complement strand
CCGCTCGTCAGCAGCCCCTCACAGCGCGCCCACGCCTCCTCGGGCTTGTTCTCGGCGCGCAGCTTGTCGCCCTCGCGCAGCACCGCCCACTGATAGGGGCGCGGCAGCGCCTTGGCCGCCGGCTTCGTGGCTGCGGCGGTCATGGCGCCACCGCCAGCACGCCGAACTTCATCAGCCAGGCGATGGTCCGCCGGGCGCGCCGGCGGTCAGCCCCGTCGAGCCCCGCGAGCAGGGTTGCGACCGGCGCCGGCTGCCGGCCGAGCCGCGCCAGCAGCGCAGCCCGCCCGGCCTCGTCCAGGATGTTCGGGGCGGCGAAATGGGCGCTCGGCTCCT
>CAZEQG010000199.1:0-6043 GCA_964514295.1 uncultured Alphaproteobacteria bacterium | reverse complement strand
GGCAGCACCGGCAGCCCGCCCTGGAAGGCGGCCGGCGCCTCGGCCGGGTCGCTGATCGGCAGGATCGGCACCGACCAGCCGAGCTTGCGGGCAAGCGCGTTCAGCCGGTCGGGATCGTCGAAGGCGCAGAACACGGGCACGTCGCTGCCGCGGGCCATCCACAGCTTCAGCGTCAGCTCGCCGCCGATGCCCGCCGGATCGCCCATGGTGACGGCGAGCGGCGGCCGGGCCGAAGGCTGCATCAGACGCGCACCTCCACGAAGGCCGCCCGACGCAGGTCGCGCAGCAGGCGCCTGGCATGGCCTTCCAGCTTCTGGGCCACCAGGCGCCGGCGGATGTCCTCGCGCTGCTCGGCCGACACCGTGGGCGAATTGCGCCGCTCGCACACCATCAGCGCCAGGAAGCCGGTCGGGGTGCGCACCGGCTCGCTCGCCTGGCCGACGCCGAGCTGGCCGACGGCCGCACGGATGTTGGCCGGCAGCTCGGTCAGCCGGACGGTGCCGTAGTCGGCCGAGATCGGCGAGCGCAGCTCCTTTGCCAGCGCCTCGAAATCGGCGCAGGAGGCGGCGAGCCCGCCGATCTCCCGGGCAAGCTGGGCCTGGGCCTGGACGGCGCTGTCGGCCGCCCCTTCGGTGACCGGCACCAGGATCTGCTTCAGCACCAGGGTCTCCCCGGCGGTCACGATCGGCGCCGAGATGCGGCTGCCCTCCAGCCGGATCACGTACCAGCCGGCCGCGCCGCGCAGCGGGCCCACCACCGCGCCGGACTGGGCGCCGCGCAGCGCCTGCTCGATCACCGGCTCGACCTCGCCCTGGGGGATCCAGCCCAGCGCGCCGCCCTGGGCCGCCGAGGCCGACTGGCTGAACTGCCTGGCCACCGCCTGGAAGGACGCGCCCTCCTTCACCTGGTCGACCAGGCGGGCGGCCACGGCACGTATCTCCTCCTCCCGCTCCGGCGCCTCGACCGTCAGCAGGATCTCGGAGATCTGGTATTCCGGCTTGCCGGCCCCTTCCATCTGGCGGGCGATGAAGTCGTCCACCTCCTCCTCGGGCACCTGGGAGGCGCTGCCGAACCGGCGCGAGACCACGCGCTGCCAGGAGATGCTGGCCGACACCTGCTCCTGCAGCGCCTCGATGGGCACCTTGCGCTCCTCCAGCACGCTGCGGAGCTGGCCGGGGCGCAGCCGGTTCTGCTCCTCGATGCGGGCGATGGCGCGATCGATCTCGGCCGCGGCCACGGTGATGTTCAGCCGCTTTGCCTCCTGGCCCTGCAGCCTTTCATCGATCAGCGTGCGCAGCACCTGCGGGGCAAAGCGGCGTGCCACCTCGGGTGTGGCCTGCAGGCCGGCGCTGGCCATGGCAAGGCCGATGCGCTGGTTGAGGTCGAGCAGCGAGATCACCTCGTCGTTCACCACGGCGGCGATGCGCAGGCTGTCCTGCGCCGCGGCGGGCCGCGCCAGCGCCAGAACCACGAGCAGGAGAAGGGTCAGTGGCCGCATGGCGCGATCCTATCAATTTTCGATGCCGCCGAGATGCTTGAAGATGATGCGGAAGAACACGGTGGTGCCCGGCTCGATGTCCTGGTCGCGGGTGAAGCGCCGCTCATAGGTGATGCCGGCGATGAGGCACTCGTCGCCATAGGTCAGGCCAAGGGCCGCGAGCCGCGTTCCCTCATCCTCGTCGAGGGCATGGATGATGCGGCCGTTCAGGTTCCAGTTCGCCAGGGCCTGCCAGGAAAAGGCCGCGGCCACCTGCTGCACGTCGGGGCCGAGCGCGCCGGTCGGCCGGTCCATCTGGGTGTAGTCGAGCCCGAGGCGCAGCCAGGACGGGCCGACATTCAGCCCAACCTCGTTGAAGCGGGCCTGCGCATCCTCGGCGTCGTAGCGGAAGCGGTAGTAGAGGTCGACCGCGGCGGAAGGCGACACGGTGAGCCGCCCGACCAGGTCGGAAAGCTGGTTCTCATGGCCGGAGCCGATCGGGTAGGTGCCGTCATCCTCCACCCGGAAGCTCTGGCCGACGAACAGCGTGGTGGCCCCGCCGCCGGCGCCATAGAGGCCGGTCTTCACGCCATAGTCGACGCGGCTGCCGCTCGATACCCGGTCGAGGCCGGCAAAGCGCTGCGGGCGGAACAGGTTGGCATCGTCGAGGTCGAAATACTGGCTGTCCTCATTGGCGATCTTGCCGGGATTGCTGCCGCGCGGCGAGGCATGCACGGCGACCCGCGGCTCCACAAGCGTGCGCACCGGCCCGTCATCGCGCACCAGCGGATAGCGCCAGTCGAGGCTGGCCATCGGCAGCACCCGGCCGGCATTCCCGTCATAGACCGAGCCGTCGTCCTGGGGCACGTCGCTGCTGGCATAGCCATCGCCGCGCACCGACAGGCGGAAGCTGTAGACGTCGCCAGCCGGGGCGATGTAGGGCAGGGTCCAGCCGGTGTTCAGCGACAGGCGCTGGTATTCCTGGCCCTGGTCCCGGCTCAGGCCGGTGAAGCTGGAGGTCACGTCGAAGCGCCCGCCCCAGTCGCCGGGCGGGCTGACATAGTGGTCCTCGATCAGCGGCAGCAGGCGCGGCGCGTTCTCCGGCCGGTCGCTGGAGCGCAGGCCCTGGAAGTCATAGGCCGAGACCAGGGTGTAGCTGCGCCGGTCGAAACGCTCGGCATAGAGGCGCGAGGTCAGCGTTTCCTGGGCGCCGAACTGATAGCGCCGCATGTAGGTCCGCCCCGATGCCCGCTGCACGTCCGCCCCGGCCCGCCAGGTGTCGCTGACATGGAAGCGCGCGGTGCTGTCGATATGGCCGCGCAGCACCTGGCTGCCGGTCTCCTTGTCGCCGTTGCGCTCGTCGAGATAGCCGAAGCTGCCGCGCAGGCTGGTCTCGCCATTGCTGAAGCGGCGGCGGTACTCCAGGGCCAGCGCCTCGCCGTCGTTGGAGAAGTAGAGGGGCTCGACGGTCAGGTCGGTCGACTGGCCGAGCACGGCGAAATAGGGGACACCGATGATGGTGCCGAGCGAGCTGGACTGGCCGAGCCGCGGCGTCAGGATGCCGCTGCGCCGGTCGACGGTGGGATCGGCGTGCGACAGATAGGGCGTGTAGAACACCGGGATGCCGTAGAACTCCATCACCGCGTCGCGGTAGATGATGTCCTTCGCCACCTCGTCATGCGTCACCCGGCTGGCCCGCACCTGCCACAGCGGCGCCCGGCTGGGATCCTCCTTGCACAGCTCGCAGGGGCTGAACACGCCCCGCCGCAGCTCCTTGCGCGTGCCGGCGATGCGCCTGCCCTCGGCGGCGGCCAGGCGCGAGTTGTCGACCATCAGCAGGCGGATCTGGCTGACGAAGCCATCCTTCATGTCGTCGGTCAGCTCGGCGAAATCGGCGAACACCACCTCGCCGCTGGGCTCGACCATGCTGACATTGCCGCTGGCGGTCACCACCTCGGTGCGGCGGTTGTAGGACACCTGATCGGCCAGCAGGATGCGCTCGCCCTGCACCGCCTCGACATTGCCGCGCGCGGTGACGATGCCGTTGTTCTCGTCATAGTCCATCTCGTCGGCGGTCATCAGCACCGGCTGGTCGCCCGAAAAGCCGGACCGCGCTGCCTGGGCGGCGGCGTCGGCGGGCATCAGGGCGCCGGCGATGGCCATCAGCGCGGCCAGCGTGGCGAGGGCGGCAAGGCTGGCCGGCCGGGTCATCCATCCTCCTGGTGCAGCAGCGTGGCGACGCCCAGCAGCAGGCTGACGGCCGCCGGCGTCCAGGCGGCAAGCACCACCGGCAGCCGGGCCGACAGGCCAAGGGCATAGATGAGGTCGGTCGCGAAATACAGGATGAAGCCGCTGGCCAGCCCGCCGGCGGCGATCGCCATGGTGCCGCCGCGGCGCACCATGCGCATGGAGAAGGCGGCGGCGATCAGCACCATGGCGCAGAGCAGCAGCGGGCTCGACAGCAGCGCGTTCAGGTGCAGCCGGTGCCGCGCAGCCGAGAAGCCGGCCCGCTCCAGGATGTCGATGAAGCGCGGCAGGTCCCAGAAGGACAGCGTTTCCGGCGGCGCGAAGGTGTCCTGGAGATGGGCCAGCGTCAGCTCGGTCGGCAGGCTGTAGCGCTCCAGCTTCTGCGGCGTCTGGTCGCGATGCATCAGCTCGACGCCCTCGAACTCCCAGCGCCCGGGCAGCAGCCGCGCGCGCTTGGCGTCCAGCCGGCCGGCGAAGCCGTCCTCGCCGTCGAACAGGAAGCCGATGACATCGTGGAACACCTGGTCGCGCGGGTCGAGGCTGCCGGCATGCAGGATCGAATCGCTGCCCTGGCTGCCCTGGCGCAGCCACAGGCCGGATTCCGACACCGCCAGCAGGCTGGAGCGGCCGCGCAGCACCTGGTCTTCGAGCTGCTCGAAGCGGGCCGTCATCACCGCCGCCACGGGGTTGAACACCGTCACCCGGAAGGCGCCGATCAGGAAGGCGCAGACGATTGCCGGGGCCAGGAACTGCCAGGCCGAAACCCCGGCCGCCCGGCAGACGATCAGCTCATTGGTCCGGGTCAGCCGGCTGAAGGTCAGCAGCCCGGCGAACAGCACCGCGAAGGGCAGCACGATCTGGGCCATGTTGGGCAGCTTCAGCAGCGCCATCTCGATCAGCAGCCCAAAGCCGACATTGGCCTGGCCGCCGCCGCGACGCAGCAGCTCGATCAGGTCGAAGACCAGGACGATGCACAGGATCCCCGCCAGCACCCCGGCGAACTTCACCAGGAAGGCGCGGGCGACATAGCCGAACAGGGTCCATGACAGGCGCATCGCCGCCACCCTCAACCGGCCGCCATCGCCGCGGGCCGGCGCAGGCGGATGCCGGAATAGAGTGCCGTCATCGCCCCGATCAGCGCCACCGCCGGCGGCAGGTACATCAGCGCCACCGCCGCGCTGTTGCGGGCGGCGACATAGGAGGCGCCGACGAAGGCGGCCTGCAGCCCCGCCACTGCCACCACCGCGGCGGCGATGCGGATGCCGTTGCCGCGGCGCGAATAGTCGCCGGTCAGAAGGAAGGCGATGCCGAGCAGCGGCAGGCAGAAGTTCAGCAGCGGCAGGGCCAGCCGGTTGTGGGCCTCGGCGATCAGCTTGCGCCGGTTTACCTCGTTCTCGCCGTCCAGGTCGAACAGCTCGTGGAGATAGCGCTCCTGCGGCTCGCGCCAGCGCCCGATCATCTCGCGGTTGGTGCCGCCCAGCTCCACCGTGTAGCGGTCGAAATAGAGCAGGGTCAGCCGGCCCTTCTCGTCGGGGGCCTGGCGGTTGCCATCCTCCAGCACCACGCGCGGTCCGGTCGGGGTGGAGATGATGGCGCCCTTGCGCGCGATCAGGGTGACCGGCTGCCGGGCATCGCGGCCGTCGTGGATCATCAGGCCGACCAGGGTGCCATCCTCGCTGCGCGCCCGGATGAACACCGTCACCCCCTCCATCAGGGTGGTGAACACGCCCTCGCGCAGCAGCACATTGGCATAGTTCTCGCGGATGAAGAACTGCATGTCCTTGAAGCTGCGATAGGCATAGGGCATCAGCCAGAGGCTGAGCACATAGGCCGCCAGCGTGCACATCAGCCCCAGTACCAGCACCGGCCGGGCCAGCCTGGCCGGGCCGAACCCGGCGGCCTGGAGCACCACCATCTCGCTGTCGCTGATCATGCGGTTATAGGTGAACAGCGTGGCGGCGAAGGCGGCCACCGGCAGGGCCAGCAGCAGGAAGGCCGGCAGCAGCAGCAGCACCAGCAGCACGAAGGTTTCCAGCGGCAGGCCGCGATTGACGATCAGGTCGACGAAGCGCAGGGACTGGGTGAGCCAGATGGCGCCGGTCAGGCAGATGATGACGAACACCAGCGCCGTTACGAGCTGCCGCAGCATGTAGCGGCTGATGCCGTGGCGCATTACGGGCGGACCTTCGAGCTTGCGGCGCTATCGGCCCTGCCGGGCCTCGGGTCCTAGGGCTAGCAGAATTCCCCCGGGCTTTGAAGCCTGCGGATGGAATTGCCTCGTGGGGGCCGTTCTATGCGGTCCCTGAGCCCACGTTTTCT
>CAZEQG010000198.1:0-6055 GCA_964514295.1 uncultured Alphaproteobacteria bacterium | reverse complement strand
CGCGGCGAGGTCCGACAGTTCCTCTCCGAGGTCAGGGCCGCCTGATCCGCAACCCCCTCGCCGCGCGGGCCGGGCTGGGTTAACCTGACGCGATGGACGGCAGCGCCATCGACACCATCATCCTGCCCCGCAGCCGCGACCTCGGCGGCTTCGAGGTGGGCCGCGTGCTGCCGGTGGCCGGCCGCCGCATGGTCGGCCCCTTCGTGTTCCTCGACCGCATGGGTCCGGCGGAGTTCCCGCCAGGCCGGGGCATCGATGTGCGGCCGCACCCGCATATCGGTCTTGCCACCGTGACCTATCTCCTGCGCGGCGAGATCATGCACCGCGACAGCCTGGGCACGGTGCAGGCGATCCGGCCGGGGGCGGTGAACTGGATGACGGCCGGGCGCGGCATCACCCATTCGGAGCGCACCGGCACCGCCATGCGGGCCGCCGGCGGGCCGCTGTGGGGCCTGCAGTCCTGGGTCGCCCTGCCGCGTGACGCCGAGGAAACCACCCCCGCCTTCGCCCACTACGGGGCCGAGGCGCTGCCGCTGGTCGAAGGCGAAGGCCGCAGCGTCAGGGTGATCTGCGGCACGCTGTTCGGCGCCAGCGCGCCGGTGGCGACCTTGTGGGACACGCTGTTCGCCGACGTCATGCTGTCGGCCGGCGCCGTGCTGCCGCTCGATGACGCAGCCGAGGAACGCGCCGTCTATCTGGTCGAGGGAAGGGTTAAGGTCGACGGCGTTGACCATGAGCCGGACCGGCTCCTGGTGCTGAAGCCCGGCGCCACCCCCACCCTCGCCGCGCTGACCGACTGCCGCCTGGTGCTGCTGGGAGGGGCGACCATGGACGGGCCGCGCCACATCTGGTGGAACTTCGTGTCAAGCCGGCCGGAACGGATCGAGCAGGCGAAGGCGGACTGGAAGGCCGGGCGCTTCCCGGTGGTGCCCGGGGAGAGCGAATTCATCCCGCTCCCGGAAGGATAGCAGCGCCCGGCCCGCTCAGGCGCTGGCCCGCTCAGGCGCTGAGCGGCCGCGAACCGCCGGCCGGCGGCGTCGAGGGTGGCTGCGGGCCGCCCCGTGCGGCGGCATCATCCTCGCCGCGCAGGCCTTTCATGACGATCTGGTTGATCTCGATCAGGGCCTCGCATTCGCCCATCACCGACATGCAGCGCTTCACCTCGCGGTTGACCCACACGCCGATGCCGATCAGCGACTGGCGCAGCTCCTTGGGAAGCTGGTTGTCGACATCGGCGAGGTCGATCATGAAATGATCCCAGACCCGCTTGTTCCACAGCAGGGCATCGACCAGCTTCGGCGCCTCGATCGGCTTCTTGCTGGCGGCGATCAGCGCCGCGGTCACCTGGCCAAGCAGGCGGAATTCGACGGAACGGCTGTTCTCGGTCTGCCGGGCGACCTTCTGATAGGCGTTGTAGCCGCTCATGCCGATACCTCCGTGCGGCCGGCGCGCCCGGCAGCCCCCTGGGCGGGAAAGCGGTCGAGCAGGTCCTGTTCGAACTTGACCAGGCTGCGGCACTGCTTCAGGGCCTGGAAGAAGCGCTTGCCCTGCACATGCTTGAAGATCGACATCAGGTTGTCGCGCACGTCCTGCAGCCCCGTCACTTGCAGCACATCCATCATGCGATCCATGAATTCGGCGTAATAATTCTGATAATTTTCCTGATCCAAATACATAAGCATCAATGAGAAGTAAATTTTCTTCATCGGCGTATTGGCATCTTCGGGCTGCATGATGTCCTTCTCGCGCAGGAAGGTTGCATGGTTCTGCAGCACAAGATAGGTGGCGCCCTCGCCCATGGTGATCACAGCGCCGTTGATGACGATTTTCTCGCCAGCCTTCACGTTTATTTTAAGCGGCATGCGCGGCGTTCCAGCCCCTTGCGGCGATCATGGCGGCACGACAATAAAAAAAGGGGTGGAGCCAAGGCTCCACCCCTCCACAATAGCCGAAGCTTGACTAGCGGAACAGGCTCAACAGCACCGAGGGGCGCTGGTTGGCGATGTTCAGGGTCTGCACGGAGAGCTGCTGCTGCACCTGCAGGGCCTGGAGCTTCGCCGATTCCTTCGCCAGGTCGGCGTCCACGATGGCGCCGAGGCCGGTCTCGGTGGCGTCCGACAGCTTGCCGATGAAGTCGTCCTGGAAGTCGACGGTGCGGGTGTCGGCGCCGAGCTGGCCCAGCAGCGTGCCGATCGAGGCGATCATCGCCACCGTCTTCGACAGCGCCTCGGCCGCGTTGGTCGTGGTCGCCAGCGTCACCGCCGCCGCGAAGTTCGTCGTCGCCGCGTTGCCGGCGTTCGAGGCCGAGCGGATCTTCAGGGTCGAGCCGTCGATGTTGGCGATCACCGACACCGAGTCCGAGCCGGTCGACAAGAGGTTGCGGCCGTTATAGACGGCGTTGGTGATGAACTGGTTGACCTGGGTCACCAGGTTCTGGAAGTCGGTGTTCAGGATCGCCTGCTGGCCCGTCGTGTTGGCCGCATTCATCCCCTCCGTCACCTTCTTCTGGATGTCGCCCAGAAGATCGGAGATCGAGGTCGCCGCCGACAGCGCCACCGTGGCCACGCCGCGGGCATTGGAGATGCCCTGGCTCACCGCCTCATAGGCCTTCAGATTCGCCCGGGTGCCCTGCGCGATCGCGAAGGACGAGGCGTTCTCCACCGCGTTGTTCACCTTGAAGCCGGTCGACACCCGGTTCTGGGTGGAATCCAGGCGCCTGTTGATCGAGCCCAGATTCTGCAGGGCGACCAGCGCGCCCGGATTCGTGTTGATTGAGTTTGCGCCTGCGGCCATGAAAAGAACTCCTCTTCTAGGGTTCTAGAGTTTGTGCAAGGCGACCCCGTTCTGGGATCGGGTGCTTGCCACCGTTATCAATGGGCCATCGCCGGCCCGATGTCAATGCCCGAATCGATGCCGGCAAAAATTCCACCCTCCGGCCACGCGTCCGGGCCGGCATCTAGCGGAACAGGCTCAACAGCACCGAGGGGCGCTGGTTGGCGATGTTCAGGGTCTGCACGGAGAGCTGCTGCTGCACCTGCAGGGCCTGGAGCTTCGCCGATTCCTTCGCCAGGTCGGCGTCCACGATGGCGCCGAGGCCGGTCTCGGTGGCGTCCGACAGCTTGCCGATGAAGTCGTCCTGGAAGTCGACGGTGCGGGTGTCGGCGCCGAGCTGGCCCAGCAGCGTGCCGATCGAGGCGATCATCGCCACCGTCTTCGACAGCGCCTCGGCCGCGTTGGTCGTGGTCGCCAGCGTCACCGCCGCCGCGAAGTTCGTCGTCGCCGCGTTGCCGGCGTTCGAGGCCGAGCGGATCTTCAGGGTCGAGCCGTCGATGTTGGCGATCACCGACACCGAGTCCGAGCCGGTCGACAAGAGGTTGCGGCCGTTATAGACGGCGTTGGTGATGAACTGGTTGACCTGGGTCACCAGGTTCTGGAAGTCGGTGTTCAGGATCGCCTGCTGGCCCGTCGTGTTGGCCGCATTCATCCCCTCCGTCACCTTCTTCTGGATGTCGCCCAGAAGATCGGAGATCGAGGTCGCCGCCGACAGCGCCACCGTGGCCACGCCGCGGGCATTGGAGATGCCCTGGCTCACCGCCTCATAGGCCTTCAGATTCGCCCGGGTGCCCTGCGCGATCGCGAAGGACGAGGCGTTCTCCACCGCGTTGTTCACCTTGAAGCCGGTCGACACCCGGTTCTGGGTGGAATCCAGGCGCCTGTTGATCGAGCCCAGATTCTGCAGGGCGACCAGCGCGCCCGGATTCGTGTTGATTGAGTTTGCGCCTGCGGCCATGAAAAGAACTCCTCTTCTAGGGTTCTAGAGTTTGTGCAAGGCGACCCCGTTCTGGGATCGGGTGCTTGCCACCGTTATCAATGGGCCATCGCCGGCCCGATGTCAATGCCCGAATCGATGCCGGCAAAAATTCCACCCTCCGGCCACGCGTCCGGGCCGGCATCTAGCGGAACAGGCTCAACAGCACCGAGGGGCGCTGGTTGGCGATGTTCAGGGTCTGCACGGAGAGCTGCTGCTGCACCTGCAGGGCCTGGAGCTTCGCCGATTCCTTCGCCAGGTCGGCGTCCACGATGGCGCCGAGGCCGGTCTCGGTGGCGTCCGACAGCTTGCCGATGAAGTCGTCCTGGAAGTCGACGGTGCGGGTGTCGGCGCCGAGCTGGCCCAGCAGCGTGCCGATCGAGGCGATCATCGCCACCGTCTTCGACAGCGCCTCGGCCGCGTTGGTCGTGGTCGCCAGCGTCACCGCCGCCGCGAAGTTCGTCGTCGCCGCGTTGCCGGCGTTCGAGGCCGAGCGGATCTTCAGGGTCGAGCCGTCGATGTTGGCGATCACCGACACCGAGTCCGAGCCGGTCGACAAGAGGTTGCGGCCGTTATAGACGGCGTTGGTGATGAACTGGTTGACCTGGGTCACCAGGTTCTGGAAGTCGGTGTTCAGGATCGCCTGCTGGCCCGTCGTGTTGGCCGCATTCATCCCCTCCGTCACCTTCTTCTGGATGTCGCCCAGAAGATCGGAGATCGAGGTCGCCGCCGACAGCGCCACCGTGGCCACGCCGCGGGCATTGGAGATGCCCTGGCTCACCGCCTCATAGGCCTTCAGATTCGCCCGGGTGCCCTGCGCGATCGCGAAGGACGAGGCGTTCTCCACCGCGTTGTTCACCTTGAAGCCGGTCGACACCCGGTTCTGGGTGGAATCCAGGCGCCTGTTGATCGAGCCCAGATTCTGCAGCGCGACCAGCGCACTGCGGTTCGTATTGACTGAATTTACGCCCGCCGGCACGGTCGGAACTCCTCATTCTGAGGGTTCAAACGCAAGTGTCGGATCCCGATCCTGTTCTTGGACCGCCCCCGATCGACCGACATTAGGGCAAATCGTCGCGGCCGGTCAAGGTTGCATTTGCCTGTGCCTCCCAGGCGCTGCGGTAGGCTGCCTCTACGGCCGCGGCATAGGCGCGCGCGTCCATCAGTGGCGAGGCCAGCAGGCGCTGCCGCAGGCTGCCGCGCAGGGCCGCCAGCCCGGGCCGGTCGGTCAGCAGGCGGGCCACGATGCGCCCGAAACCGGCCGGCGTGTCGGCGACCAGATGGTCGAGCCCGGCATGGATCAGTATCGCTGCCGTCATCCGCGACAGCCAGCGCCCCCCGGCGAGCGTGACCACCGGCAGCCCCATCCACAGCGCCTCGAAGCTGGTGGTGGAGCCGGTGAAGGGAAAGGTGTCGACCGCCAGGTCGACGCTGGCGGCGAGCGCCAGATGGTCGGCCTGCGTCAGCGCGTCGTGGCGGAACTGCAGCCGGGCCGGATCGATGCCGCGGGCCGCCAGTGCGGTGGCGACATGGCGGCGCAGCCAGGGCTGGGCATAGAGGGTCTTGTACTTCAGCAGAAGCTGCGCCTGCGGCACGGCGTTCAGGGCTGCCGCCCAGCAGTCGAGCGCCGTTGCCGACACCTTCATCGGATTGCCGAAGCAGGCCAGGCGTGGCGGCGCCCCCGCCGCCAGGGGCAGCGGCGTCAGCGGCCCGGCGCCGGCCGGCGGCTGGTGGATGACCTTCACCGGCAGATGCAGCAGCCGCTCGACGAAGCGTTCCGTGCTGCCGGGCGGATGGATCGCCCGGTCGGTCAGCCAGTAGTCGGCCGCCAGCATGCCGGTGCTGGTGAGGTCGCCATAGGCGATGACCACCGGCGCCGGCTTGCGGGCGGCGATCAGCGGCCGGTTGGCGCCGGTGTGGCCGCCCATCAGCACCAGGATGTCGATGGCATCGTCGCGGATCAGCGCCGCCGCCTGCGCGTCATCGAGCGCGGTCAGGTCGCGCCACAGGTCGACCGCCCCGCGCAGCCGCGCCGAGACCGCATCGGGGTTCGGCAGATGCGCATAGGCCGCAACGAACACCCGGGTGCGGTCATGGGCGCGCAGCAGCGGCTCGATGTTGAGCGCGATCGGGTTGTTGCGGAAATCGGCGGAGAGATAGCCGACCCGCAGCACCTGCCGCCCGGCCACCGCCGCCGGCAGCCGCGCCGGCAGCAGCGGATCGGCATAGCGCCGCCCCCAGGCGCGC
>CAZEQG010000197.1:0-6056 GCA_964514295.1 uncultured Alphaproteobacteria bacterium | reverse complement strand
TCCCGCCTCGCCGACATAGCCGGTCAGCACCGCCGCGCAGCGCCCGAGCACGCCGAGTTCGGCAATCCCCTCCAGCAGTGCCGCCACCTCGGCCGCCGGCACCACCCGGCCGCGCATGGTCGGGTGGGCGGGATGGTTGGAAAAGGCCACCGTGTCGACGCGCCACGCCTCGAAGCCGAGGGACTGCAGCGCCGGCACGGCAACGCTGTTGCCGACATGGCCGTAGGCGACGGAAGACTGGATCGACAGGATTGCCATGGATGGGGCATGGAGGGGGCTGATGCCTTCCTATAGACCGAGGCCCCATGTCCGTCACCGCCGCAATGGCCAGCGCCGACCCGATCTCCGCCAGCGGCCGCGTCCGCCCGCGCCGCAGCGCCCTCTACATGCCGGGCTCGAACCCGCGCGCGCTTGAGAAGGCGCGCAGCCTGCCGGCCGACATGCTGATCTTCGACCTGGAGGATGCGGTGGCCCCGGAGGCCAAGGCCGAAGGCCGCGCCCGCATCGCCGCCGCGCTGGGCGAGGGCGGCTATGGCCGGCGCGAGAGGCTGGTGCGGGTGAACGGCCTCGCCACCGCCTTCGGCCATGCCGACCTGGTGGCGGCCGCAGGGATGGCAGCCGATGGCGTGCTGCTGCCCAAGGTGGAGAGCGCCGATGCGGTGCGCCAGGCCGAGGCGGTGCTGCTGGCCCATGGCGCACCCGATGGCCTGCGGCTGTGGTGCATGATGGAGACCCCGCGCGCCATGCTGGCGGCGGCCGAGATCGCCGGGGCCAGCCGGCGCCTGGCGGGGCTGGTGATGGGCACCTCCGACCTGGTGAAGGACCTGAACGCGCTGCACACCGCCGACCGGCTGCCGGTGATCACCAGCCTTGGCCTGTGCCTGCTGGCCGCCCGGGCCCATGGGCTTGCCATCCTCGACGGCGTGCATCTCGATCTCGACGACGCGGAGGGCTTCGCCGCCGCCTGCCGCCAGGGCCGTGCCCTCGGCTTCGACGGCAAGACCCTGATCCACCCCAAGACGATCGCCGCCGCCAATGCCGCCTTCGCCCCGGATGCCGCCGAGGTGGCCGCCGCCCGCCGCCTGATCGCCGCCCATGCCGAGGCCGCCGCCGCCGGCAAGGCGGTGGTGGTGGTGGACGGCCGGCTGGTCGAGCATCTGCACGTCGTCCAGGCCCGCCGGCTGGTGGCCCTGGCCGATGCCATCGCGGCGCTGGAGGCGTGAGGGTGCCGGGCCGCTTCTTCGAGGATTTCCGCACCGGCGAGACCATCGTGCATGCCCCGCCGCGCACCCTCGGGACCGGCGAGGCCGCCCTCTACACCGCGCTCACCGGCGCGCGCACCGCCCTGTGCAGCGCCGATACGGTGGCCCGGGCCTGCGGCTGGCCGGCCGCCCCGCTCGACGACTGGCTGGTCTTCCACCTGGTGTTCGGCCAGTCGGTCGCCGACATCTCGCGCCACGCCATCGCCAATCTGGGCTATGCCGAAGGGCGCTGGGGGGTGCGGCTGTGGCCGGGCGACACGCTGTCCGCGCGCTCCACCGTGATCGGCCTGCGCCAGACCTCGGCCGGGGATGCCGGCGTCGTGCATGTGCGCACGACCGGATCGAACCAGCGTGGCGAGATGGCGGTGGAGTATGTGCGCTGGGTGCTGGTGCGCAAGCGCGACCCCGCGGCACCATGCCCGCCACCGGTCGCCCCGGTACTTTGCGAGCCGAAGGTGGAGGCGCCGACCGGCTTTCGGATCGCGAAGTGGGATCCGGAGTGGTCGGGCAGCGCCAGGGCCTTCGAGGACTATGCGCCGGGCGAGCGCATCGACCATGGCGACGGCACCACCATCGAGGAGGCCGAGCACCAGATGGCGACCCGCCTCTACCACAATACCGCCCGGGTGCATTTCGATGCCGCCGCCGCGCGCGACGGCCGCCGCCTCGTCTATGGCGGCCATGTCATCAGCCTGGCCCGCGGCCTTGCCCATGCCGGGCTGGAGAACGCGGTGCTGGCGGCGGCGCTGCATGGCGGCCGGCACGCCGCCCCCTGCCATGGCGGCGACACGCTGTTTGCCTGGAGCGCGGTGACCGCCGCCAGCGCCCTGCCCGGGCGCCAGGATCTGGGGGCGCTGCGGCTGCGCACCGTCGCCACGCGCAACCATCCGGCCGGCGACTTTCCCGGCGCCGACGCCCCCCACCCGGCGGTGGTGCTGGACCTCGACTGGACGGTGCTGGTACCGCGCCGCGCCGTGATCGCGCCAGCCTAGCGGCAGACCCCGATCGACTCGGCGGCGCAGCGCTTGCGCCCGTCGATCCACAGCGCACCGCTGAGATCGGCCCGGAAGAAATCGGTGCCGCGCAGCCTGGCGCCGGTCAGGTCGGCGCCGCGCAGATTGGCATTGTGCAGCCGCGCCGTGGCCAGCGAGGCCCCTTTCAGCGAGGCCCCCGAGAGATCGGCGCGCGAGAAGTCGGCATCCACCAGATAGGCCTGGTCGAGCACCGCGCCGGCGAGATTGGCTTCAAGGAACTGGGCGCGGCTGCCCTGCACGCCGCGCAGCACGGCCTGCGACAGGTTGGCGCGGTTGAGCGAGGCCCCGGTGAGGTTGGCGCCGGCAAGGTCGGTGCCGGCGAGGCTGGCGCGGCTGAGATTGCAGTTCCGCCAGTCCACCCCGGGCGAGGGTATCGCCTCGCAGCCCAGGGCCGGGGTCGCAAGCACGAATAGGAGGGCGGCGGCGAGCCGGGCGGCATGGCGGGCGGGGAAAACGGGCACCATGCGGGGAAGATGGCTGCGCCGCGGCGCCGAGTCCACCTCCGACAGATAGGCAATACCCCGCAGGGGCCACCCCAGGCGGTGCGGAGCGTGTTCCGAACTTAAAGCCGTTTCGCGAAAGCACCTATCGTTCGCGAATCAAAGCTGCATTTTCCGCTTTACAACGCGAGGCAGCTTGCTAGGATGTGCTTGGCAGAAGGCCCGAACGCTGGAGAAGCCCGTGGAAATCAACATGAACGCCCCATTGGCGGTGGTAGGCCTCAGATCAGAGCGCCAGCAGCAGGCAACGCTTGCGCAGCTGGTGGTCAATGCGGCCGAAAACGCCAAGCAGATCGCCCAATCCTCTCAGCAGACGCAGTCTCCCCCGGGCCGCGTCGACATTCGGGTCTGACGGTCGGTCTGCAAACCTCCTCGACTTCATAACGGCCGCAGCGATCTCCCCCGGATCCCTGCGGTCGCTTTTGTTCGTCTGTGCCTGGGCGGCTTGTCCGCGCCGGGCCTGTCCGCGTTCTGGGCGGCCTGTTCGCCTTGGGCGGGCCGGGTGATGGTCAGCGGCGCACCTCGCGCACCTGCGCCATCAGGATGAGGCCGGCGACGAAGAACAGCAGGATCGTCGCCATGCCGGCGCGCTGGCTGCCCGACAGCAGCGTCGCCCAGCCCAGCACCAGCGGCCCCAGAAAGGCCGTGGCCTTGCCGGAGAGGGCATAGAGGCCGAACAGCTCGCCGCGCTCCTGCGCCGGCGCGGCCCGGGCAAGGAAGGTGCGCCCCGCCGCCTGGGCCGGCCCGATGAAGATGCCGAGGGCCAGGGCGCCAACCCAGAAATAGGCGACATCGCGCACCAGCAGCACCATCAGCCCGAACCCGGTCAGCGCCGCCAGCGCCATCAGCATGGTGCGCTTCGGGCCGATCCAGTCGTCGATCCAGGCAAACCCCACCGCCCCCAGCCCGGCGGTGACGTTGAGCGCGATCCCGAAGGTCACGATCTCGGCGAAGCTCATGCCGAACTCGGCCGCCGCATAGATCCCGCCGAAGGCGAACAGGGTGTTGAGGCCGTTGAGGTAGAGCGAGCTGGCGATCAGGAAGCACAGGAGGTTGCGGTCGCGCAGCACCCGGCCGAGCCCGGCCTTGAGCGCCGCCAGCCCCTGGCGCACCGCCGCCCCGGCCGCAATGCCGGCGGCCGGCGTGTCGGGGGTCAGCAGGAACAGCGGCAGGGCGAACACCACATACCAGGCGGCGGTCAGCAGGGCCGTCGCCCGCACCGGCTCGGCGCTGCCGGGGTCGAGGCCGAACAGCGGCGGCTCGGCCTGGATCAGGGCGAGCGACAGCACCAGGCAGCCGATGCCGCCGGCATAGCCGAGCCCCCAGGCCCAGCCCGACAGCCGGCCGATCATGCCGGAGGGGGCCAGATCGGGCAGCATGGCGTTGTAGAACACGATCGCCAGCTCGAAGCCGATGGTGGCCAGCAGCACCAGGGCGAGCGTGGCGTAGGTGAAGGCCGGGTCCGGCCGCATGAACCAGAGCAGCGCCGTGGCCACCGCACACAGGGCCGAAAGGGTGAACACCCAGGGCAGGCGGCGGCCGGTCTGGTCGGCGATGGCGCCCATGACCGGCCCGGCGACGGCCACGATCAGCCCGGACAGCGCCGTGGCCTGGCCCCACAGGAAGGTGCCGGTCACCTCGTCCGGTGCCACCGCCTTGGTGAAGTAGGCGGCAAAGACGAAGGTGCCGATCACCGTGCCATAGGCCGAGTTCGCCCAGTCGTACAGGCACCAGGCGGCGATGCCGCGGCGCGACGCGCCGGGGCGGTTCGTGGCATGCTGGACGGCATTGCCCGTCATTGCCGGAGGCTCCCGTGCTCGTCACCACCACCATGGGCCTGGAAGGCCACCGCATCCAGCACTACCACGGGCTGGTGACGGGCGAGGTCATCCTCGGCATGAACCTGTTCCGCGACCTGTTCGCCCGCGTCCGCGACATCGTCGGCGGCCGCACCGCCGGCTATGAGGAAGGACTGCGCCGGGGCCGGGAATACGCCGTCGAGGCGATGACCGAGCGCGCCGCGGCCCTGGGGGCCAACGCCATCATCGCGGTCGACCTCGACTACAACATCCATGGCCAGGGCATGCTGCTGGTGGTCGCCTCCGGCACCGCCGTCACCATCGATCCGCCCTGGCAGCCGCCACCGGCGCCGCCTAGGCCATCTTCATGATGCGCAGGTAGACCAGCCGGCCGATCAGCATCAGCCCGCCGACCACGGCCAGGATCACCAGCAGAAGCTGCTTGACGGACTCGATCTCGCCCAGCGTCTGCTCGATGGCGTCGGCGAACAGGTAGCCGATGCTGCCGAAGCTGACCGCCCAAAGCGCGGCGGCGATCATGTTCAGCCAGAAGAAGCGCCGGTAGGGCACGCCCGACAGCGCGATCGCCATCGGCGCCACGTTGCGCACGCCATAGACGAAGCGGAAGGACAGGATGAACAGCACGTCGTTGCGCCGCACCAGGCGCAGCACCTTCTCCACCTTCTCCCGCCGCCCCTCGCCGCGGGCCATCCACTTGTGTCCGAAGAAGCGGCCGAGGTGGAACCATGTCTGGTCGCCGCAGAAGGAGCCGACAAAGGCGGCAAGGATGCAGATCTCCAGGCTGAGATGCTTCTGCTGCGCCAGCACGCCGGCGACGATCAGAACCGTCTCCCCCTCGAAGAACGTCCATACCAGGATGACGATATAGGCGAGATTGCCCCACTCGTAGAGGAATTCACGTATCCATGCCAAGGCGTCGCCCTCTCCTGCCCATTGACGAGAGTGCGCGGCAGCCCCCCGTACGTTGCACGAGACAATATGGACTAGATGGGGCGCCGTCGAATCGAATCAAATACCGGGACTCCCTGAGGAAATAAGGCGGCCCCAAGGCATACGCGCCACGAAATCACCCCATCGCGGACGCGCCGCCGACACGCCGGCTGCCGATCTTTGGCCGGACGAGACATGGAGATGCCCTCCCGTCTCGGAACGCGGGCCACAATCCCCCCCGCTTCATCGGCCCGCGTTCCCCCTCGGGCGCCAGGAGCAGCCCTCCTGGCGCCCTTTTCTTTGCCGCGCCGCCGGAGGCTTCCGTTTCGGGCGTGCAGCGGCTACCACGGCAGGGATGACCATCCTGGAGTGTCACGATCTCGCCTGCCTGCGCGGCGAGCGGCCGGTGTTCGCCGGCATCGGCTTCGCCCTTGCCGCCGGCGAGGCGCTGGTGCTGACCGGGCGCAACGGTGCCGGCAAGTCGACCCTGCTGCGGGCGCTGGCCGGGCT
>CAZEQG010000196.1:0-6092 GCA_964514295.1 uncultured Alphaproteobacteria bacterium | reverse complement strand
CGTCGGCCTGGCCCAGGCGCTGCTGGCCGGCGAGGGCGAGGCGGTGGCGCGCGAGGCGCTCACGCAATTGTCGGAGGCGACCCGGCGCGAGACCGACTACGGTCTGGCCTGGCGCCTGCTGGCGATCGCGCATGGCCGGCTGGGCGACATCGGCAGCGCCGCCCTGGCGCTGGCTGAACAGGCGCTGAGCGAGGGCCGGCGCGGCGACGCCGTGCAGCAGGCCAAGCGGGCGCAGCAGCTTCTGGCCACCGGCACCCCCGGCTGGCTCAGGGCGCAGGACATCGAAACCACGGGCCGCGCCCGCAGGAGTTGACGAGCGTGCTGATCCGCCTTCTTGCCGTGCTGGCCTTCCTGACCGCCGGCGCCGCCACCGCCGCCGAGTTCACGCCCGCCCAGGAGGAGGCGATCGGCCGGCTGGTGCGCGAATACCTGCTGCGCCACCCGGAAGTGCTGCGCGAGGCGTTCGAGGAACTGCAGGCCCGCGAGCAGCGCGAGGTCGCCGAGCGCCGGCAGGCGCTGCTGGCGGCGATGAAGGATGACCTGGAGCGCCATCCGGGCGATCCCGTGCTGGGCAATCCCGATGGCGACGTTACCGTGGTCGAGTTCTTCGACTACCGCTGCCCCTACTGCAAGTCGGCCGCACCGACGGTCGAAAGGCTGGCGCACGAGGATGGGCGGGTGCGCCGGGTGATGAAGGAGCTGCCGATCCTGGGGCCGGAATCGGTGATCGCGGCGCGCGCCGCGCTGGCCGCCCGGCGGCAGGGCAAATATGCCCTGCTGCATGCCGGGCTGATCGCCGCCCCCGGCCGGCTGGACGAGGCCGCGATCTTCCGCATCGCCGGCGAGAAGGGGCTGGACCTCGCCCGGCTGAGGCGCGACATGGACGCACCCGAAGTGGTGGAGACGCTGACGCGCGTGCGCGACGAGGCCCGTGCGCTCGACATCTCGGGCACCCCGGCCTTCGTCATCGGCGGCGTGCTGGTGCCCGGCGCCATCGACCATCCCACCCTGAAATCCCTCGTCGCCAAGGCGCGCGGGGGCTGACCTCAGCAAAGGAAAAGACGGACGTGACAAGTTCTCCCCGCATCGCCCAGCACCGCGACTTCTTCCGGCCGGGGCGGTCGCCCGTGCATGGCCTGAACGGCATGGCCAGCACCTCCCATCCGCTGGCGACGGCCGCGGCGGTCGACGTGTTGCGGCGCGGCGGCAACGCCGTCGACGCCGCGGTTGCCGCGGTCGCCGTGCTGTGCGTGGTCGAGCCCGGGCAGACCGGCATCGGCGGCGACTGCTTCTGGCTCCTGGCACCGGCCGGCGCCGGCAAGGTGCTGTCCTACAACGGCTCCGGCACCGCGCCGCAGGCTGCCAGCGTGGCCGCCCTGAAGGCGCGGCTGGGGGCGGAGGTGATCCCCTCGCGCTCGCCCCATGCCGTCACCGTGCCCGGCGCCATCGACGGCTGGGACCATATCGTGCGCCAGCACGGCACGAAGCCGCTGGCCGAGCTTCTGGAATACGCCATCGCCTATGCCGCCGACGGCTTTCCCCTGCAGGCCCGCATCCAGCAGGACATCACCGGCCAGGCAGAGAAGATCCGCGAGGATGCCGGGCTGTCGGGCGTGTTCCTGAAGGACGGCGCCTTCCCCGCCCCCGGCAGCCTGATCCGCAACCCGGCGCTGGCGGAAAGCCTGCGCAAGATCGCCCGTGACGGGCGGGCCGCCTACTACGAAGGGCCGATCGGCAGGTCCCTGGCGGCCTTCCTCGCCGCCAAGGGCGGGCTGCACACGGCCGACGACTTCGCCGGCCACCGCGGCATGCCGACAACGCCGATCCACGCCCGCTTCCAGGGCTATGACGTGTTCGAGTGCCCACCCAACGGCCAGGGCATCATCGCCCTGATGATCATGCGCATGCTGGAGCATCTGGGGCCGGTGCCCGAAGGGCCGGGCAGCGGCCAGCGCCTGCATCAGCTCAACGAGGCGGCGCGCATCGCCTTCGCCTGCCGCGATGCCTATCTGTGCGATCCGGCGCAGGGCGGCGACCCCTGGGCGGCCTTCCTGGACGACCGCTGGACCGGCCCCCAGGCCCGCTCGATCCCGGCCGACCGCATGGTGGATCTTTCCGGCCGCACCGAGATTCCGGTGCATGCCGACACCACCTATCTGTGCGTCGTCGACGGCAAGCGCAACGCCGTGTCCTTCATCAACTCGCTCTTCGACGGCTTCGGCAGCGGCATGATGGACCCCGAGACCGGCATCGTGCTGCACAATCGCGGCCAGTCCTTCCGCCTGATCGAAGGCCATCCCAACGCCATCGCGCCGGGCAAGCGGCCGATGCACACCATCATCCCCGGCATGCTGCTGCGCGACGGCCGGGCGGTGTTGCCCTTCGGCGTGATGGGCGGGCATTTCCAGCCGGTCGGCCATGCCATGCTGCTGGCCAACCTGTTCCACTACGGCATGGACCTGCAGGCGGCCATCGACCATCCGCGCATCTACCCGCTGAACGGCACGCTGTGGGTCGAACCCACGGTGGATGCGGCGGCGGTCGCCCATCTGAAGGCGCTGGGCCACCCGGTCGATGTGCGCGGCGAACCCGTGGGCGGCGGCCAGGCGATCTGGATCGACCCCGCGACGGGCATCCTGACCGGCGGTTCGGACAGCCGCAAGGACGGCTGCGCGCTCGGGTTCTAGCCCGGTGCTCACCAGCCGCTACCTGGCCCGGGTCGAGGCCGCGCATGTCGACTACAACGGCCATATGAACGTGGCCTACTACATGCTGTTCTTCGACCGGGCGACCGATGCGATGCTGGAGCGGCTGGGGCTGGGGGCCGCCTACCGGGCCGCCACCGGCCACAGCGTGTTCGCGGTCGAGGCGCACATCACCTATGGCCGCGAGGTGCTGGAGGGGGCGCCGCTGGCCATCGACAGCCGCCTGCTGGCGGCCGATGGCAAGCGGCTGCACATGTTCCACCGCATGACGCAGGCGGAGGCGGGCTTCCAGGCGGCAACCTGCGAGTTCGCCATCCTGCATGTCGACCTTGCCAGCCGCCGCACCGCGCCCTTCCCGCCGGAGATCGCGGCGGCGCTGCCGGCGGCGGTCGGGGACGCACCCTGGCCGGCCGAAGCCGGGCGCGCGGTGGGGTTCGCCCGGCGTGGCTAAGGGCGGCGTGGCTGAGGGCGGCGTGGCTGAGGGCGGCGTGGCCGAAGGGGGCGGGCGATGACGGCGATTGCCGCCCACCGCGGCGGCGCACTGCTGTGGCCCGAGAACAGCCGGATCGCCTTCGAGAACGCCGCCCGCCTGCCGGTCGACCAGGTGGAGTTCGACATCCATCCGAGCCGCGATGGCGAGCTGGTGGTGATCCATGACGCCACGCTGGAGCGCACCACCGACGGCGAGGGGCCGGTCGCCGAGCGCGACTGGGCCGGGCTTTCCCGGCTGACCCTGAAGCACACCGGCGGCCAGGGGCTGCTGCGGCTGGAAGAGCTTTGCGACCTCTTCCGCCCCACCGCCATCACCTTGCGCCTGGAGATCAAGGCCGACCGCCGCGAGCAGCGCTATCCAGGGCTGGAGGCAAGGGTGCTGGCGGCCCTGGCCGCCGCCGGCATGGCCGGCCGCACCGTCATCACCAGCTTCCATGCCGAGACGGTGGCCGAAGTGGCCCGGGCGGGGCCGGCGATGCGGCCGATCTGGCTGGTCGCCCCGCTGGTGCAGCGCGCCCTCGGCCTTGCCCGCTGCATTGCGGTCGCCGGCGACATCGGGGCCGGTGCCATCGGCCTGCGCGGCGACCTCGCAGATGCCGGGGCGGTGGCGGCGATCCGCGCGGCAGGGCTGTCGCCCGGCTGCTGGGCGGTGAACACGCCGGCCGAGATCGCCGCCGCACTTGCCCTCGGCGTCGATGTCTTCACGACCGACCGGCCGGACCTCGCCCTTTCCCTGCGCGCGGCGGCGTGGGGCTAACCTGCGGCCTTAAGCCAGGCTGCCATCAATGAAGGAGGTGGCCCGGTTCAGCCAGCCGCCGAGCCACTTTATCTGGCTCGGGTCGGCCTGCACCAGGCGGCCGATCTTGCGCACCCTGGTGGCCGCCAGCCGCAGGCCGAGCACGCGCGGGTCGGCGGCGTTCACGGCGGCGGCGGTGGCGGGGCCAAAGATGCCGTCATCGGCCACGCCCACCGCGGCCTGCAGCCATTTGGTGGCGCGGCCCGGCCCGTGCAGCACGCCGATATCGACCACCTGGTGGCGCAGACCGTCATCGGCGATGCGGTCGAATTTCGGCTCGACGATGTAGCGCCGGGCATAGATCGCGCGCGCCTCCGCCTCCCCCAGCGCCGCCACCTCGGCCGGCGTCACCGGCCGGCCGCGCCAGGCCGCAAGCGTGGCCTGGGTGATGCCGCCCTTGGTCGGGCCGCCCCGGTCCGCCGGATCATCGCTATAGGCCGGCCAGCCTTCGCGCTTCAGGATGTCATCCAGGATCGCATCATCGCTCATCGCTGCATCCGGGCTGTGGATGCACCTGAAAATACGCCCGCCGCGCGAATCCTGCCAGCGCGAAGGCCCGCCGGCGGCGGCGGTCAGAGCCGCATCGAGCCGTCACCCTGGGGCTTCGGATCGGCCGGCTTGTCGTCGCGCGGCGGCAGGCGGCGGATGATGATGTCGCCGTTGGGCAGCATCTCGGGCGCGGCATAGGTGGGGATCGACCCCAGCAGGCCCTTCAGCGCCTCCAGGATGCGCGCGGCCCCCTCGCGCATCAGTTCCTCGGGCGATTTCTGCTGGGCCGCGGCAGGGGCGGCCAGCAGTGCCAGCACGGCAGCGACGGACAGTATCCTCGACATGGTCATTCGTTCCGCAGCAGCGGGGCCGCCTTCTGCCCCAGCGCATGCCAGGTGCCGGCCAGCCCCAGGCCCACGGTCAGCACGCTACAGGCCAACAGTGTCGAAACCACGGCGGCGGGGTCGAACACGAAGTCGGTGCGCATGATGAAGCGCAGCACCGCCCAGGCCGCGGCGGACCCCACCGCCGTGGCGATCGCCGCGATCACCGCCGCCAGCAGCCCGTACTCCATCAGATAGGCGCCCAGCACCGTGCGCCGTGTCGCCCCCAGCACCTTCAGCACCACGGCATCGAAGATCCGGCGACGCTGCCCGGCGACGATGGCGCCGATCAGCACCAGCGTGCCCGCCAGCAGGGTGACCGAGGCGGTGGTGCGGATGGCGATGCCGATCGCGCGCAGCACGTCGTTGGCGGCCTGCAGCGCGTCGCGCACCCGGATGGCCGAGACATTGGGCAGGGCGTCCGTCACCACCTGCTGCACCCGTTCCTCGGCCGCCAGGCTGTCGGCGCGCACCGTGGCGATCACCTGGTGGGGGGCGGCCTCGAGGGTGCCGGGGGCGAACACGATGATGAAGTTCATGCCCAGCGTCGCCCAGTCGATCTGGCGCAGGTTGCCGATGGTGCCGGTGATCTCGCGGCCCAGCACGTTGATCGTCAGCGTGTCGCCGATGCCGATGCCGTAGCCGGCCGCGATCTGGGCGTCGAAGCTGATCAGCGGCGGGCCGGCATAGTCGGCCGGCCACCACTGGCCGGCAACGATGCGTGCACCTTCCGGCGGCAGGGCGGAGTAGGTGAAGCCGCGGTCGCCCTGGATGGTCCAGGCCACGGCCGGGTCGATGGCGCGGGACTCGGCCGGCTCCCCGGCGATCTTCACGATCCGCCCGCGCACCATCGGCGTGCGCTGCACCTCGCCCACCCCCGGCACCCCGGCGACCAGCCGGTCGAAGGTGGCCACCTGGTCGGGCAGGATGTCGATGAAGTAGTAGGAGGGGGCGCGGGCCGGCAGGTTCTCGCTGATCTGGCGGCCCATATTGGTCTCGATCAGCGATACCGTGGCCAGCACCGTGAGGCCGAGGCCGAGCGACAGCGCGATGATGCCGGTCGGCGCCCCCGGCCGGTGCAGGTTCGCCACCGCCAGCCTGAGGCCCGGATGGCGCAGCCGCGGCAGGGCGGCGGCAGCGCGGGTGAGCAGCAGGGCGGCACCCTGGAACACCACCACCGCGCCGGCGGCGCTGATCACGAACCAGATGGCGATGTCGCGGCGGCTG
>CAZEQG010000195.1:0-6097 GCA_964514295.1 uncultured Alphaproteobacteria bacterium | reverse complement strand
CTCCCCCGGTCGCCGCGCCGGCGCCGCAGCCGCCCGCCATCCCGCGCAACTACTTGGTGTTCTTCGACTTCGACAAGTCGGACCTGACGGTCGAGGCGCGCGGCATCATCAACACCGCGGCCAACAACGCCAAGGCCGGCCGGGTGACGCGGATCGAGCTGACCGGCCACACCGACCGTGCCGGCTCCAACGCCTACAACCAGCGCCTGTCGCAGCGCCGTGCCGACGCCGTGAAGGCCGAGCTGCAGCGCCTTGGCATCGCCGCCAACCAGATCGTCACCTTCGCCAAGGGCGAGACCTCGCCGCTGGTGCCGACGGCCGATGGCGTGCGCGAGCCGCAGAACCGCCGGGTCGAGATCGTCTTCCCGTAAGCGGGGCATAGACCCGCGAAAGGGAACGGGCGCCTCGGGGCGCCCGTTTCCGTTTCGGGGTGGCGGCGTGGCGGCACGGCGCTAAAGTGTCGGCAGCAAAAATGGGGAAACGCCAGTCATGAACCTGCACCGCCTGCTGCTGAAGCGCGCCGCCGAGGACCGGCCCCTGCGCGTGGCCCTGATCGGGGCCGGCAAGTTCGGCTCGATGTTCCTGGCCCAGGCGCGCACCACGGCGGGCCTGCACCTGGCCGCCGTCTGCGACCTGTCGCCGGACCGGGCGCGGGCGTCCCTCGCGCGCACCGGCTGGCCGGCGGAGCAGGTCGCCGCCGCCAGCCTGGAACAGGCGCTGAAGACCGGCACCACCCTGGTGACGGAGGACAGTGCCGGGGTGATCGCGGCACCCGGCATCGAGGTGGTGATCGACGCCACCGGCAGCCCCGCCGCCGGCATCCGCCATGTGCTGGCCTGCGCGGCCGCCGGCAAGCACATCGTCATGGTCAATGTCGAGGCCGATGCGCTGGCCGGCCCGGCCCTGGCCGAGGCGGCGGAGAAGGCCGGCATCGTCTACTCGCTGGCCTATGGCGACCAGCCGGCGCTGATCTGCGAGATGGTCGACTGGGCGCGCGCCGCCGGCTTTGCCGTGACCGCGGCCGGCAAGGGCACCAAGTATCTGCCCGCCTACCACGCCTCCACGCCAGAGACGGTGTGGACCCATTACGGCTTCACGCCCGAGCAGATCGCCGGAGGCGACTTCAACGCCCAGATGTTCAACAGCTTCCTCGACGGCACCAAGTCCGGCATCGAGATGGCCGCCGTGGCCAACGCCACCGGGCTGACGCCGGCGGCGGGCGGCCTCGCCTTCCCGCCCTGCGGGGTGCAGGACATCGCCCATGTGCTGCGCCCGCGCGCGGCCGGCGGCCAGCTCGACCATGCCGGCCAGGTGGAGGTGATCTCTAGCCTGGAGCGCGATGGCCGGCAGGTGGTGGGCGACCTGCGCTGGGGGGTCTATGTGGTGTTCGAGGGCGACACCCCTTATGTCCGCGACTGCTTCCGGCAGTACGGGCTGATCACCGATGCCAGCGGCCGCTATTCGGCGATGTGGAAGCCCTATCACCTGATCGGGCTGGAGCTTGGCATCTCCGTCGCCTCGGTCGCGCTGCGCGGGGAGCCGACGGGGGCGCCCACCGGCTGGCGCGGCGATGTGGTGGCCACGGCCAAGCGCGATCTTGCCCCAGGCGAGGTGCTGGACGGCGAGGGCGGCTTCACCGTGTGGGGCCGGCTGATGCCGGCGCGCGATTCGCTGGCCCTGGGTGGCCTGCCGATCGGGCTGGCCCACGGCATCGCGCTGAAGCGGCCGGTGAAGGCCGGGCAGGCGCTGAGCTGGGACGACGTGGCGGTGCCCGCCGACAGCGAGGCGGTGCGCTTCCGCCGCGACATGGAGGCGGTGTGGCGCCGGCGCTGGGGCAATGATCCCGCCGCGGCGGCCTGAGCCGCTGGCGTCGCAGTCCTGCCACATCGCCGGCCGATGATGCCGGCCCTTGCGGAGGAAACCATGTGCCGTTCCCTGATCGTTGCCGCCTTCCTGCTGCTGGCGCCGCCGCTGCTGGCGCCGCTGCCCGCGGCCGCCCAGCAGCCGATCGACGACGAGGTGGTGCTGCAGCTTTCCGCCGAAGGCTGGGTCCAGGCCAAGGCCGCCACCCTGCGGCTGACGGTGGAGGCGGCGCTGGCGGAGGATCAGGCGGCGAGCCTGCGCGGACGGCTGGACGAGACGCTGCGCGCGGTCGCCACCGGCGCGCCCTGGCGCATCCTTGGCGTCGACCGGCGGGCCGACAGCACGGGGCTGACCATCTGGCGGGTGAGGGCGGAGGCGAAGGTGGACGACGCCACGGCGGCCCGCGCCGCCGGGCTGGTGACGCCGCTGTCGAAGCCGGGCTTTGCGGTGCGGCTCGCCGGCATCGACTATTCGCCCGACCTCGCCGAGATGCAGGGGCTGGAGAGCGAACTGCGCCGCCAGATCTATGCCGCCGCCAACGAGGAACTGCAGCGCCTGCGCGTCAGCCAGCCGGGCCGTTCCTTCCGCCTGCGCCGGGTCGAGTTCCAGCCCGGCGCCATGCCCGCGCCGATGCCCAAGCTGATGCGCGCCGAGGCGATGGCGGCGGCCCCGGCCGCCGATGCCGCCATGCCTGAACCGGCCCCGCTCGCCGTCAGCCGGCACCTGGTGGTGACGGCCACCGTGGTGCTCGGCGCCCTGCCACCGGAGCAATGAGATGCCTGTCGTTCTGATCACCGGCGCCAGCCGCGGCATCGGTGCCGCCACCGCGATCGCCGCCGCCGAGGCGGGCTGGGACGTGGCGGTGAACTACCACAGCGCCGCCGCGGCGGCCGAAACGGTGGCGGCGGCGGTGCGCCGCCATGGGCGCAAGGCGGTGGTGATCCAGGCCGACACCTCGACAGAGGCCGGCGTGGTCGGCATGTTCGAGGCCTTCGACGCCGCCTTCGACCGGCTGGACGGTCTGGTGAACAATGCCGGCATCACCGGCCCCTTCCGCCGGCTGGTCGACCTGGAGGAGGCGGTGCTGGAGCAGGTGCTGCGCACCAACGTGATCGGCTGCTTCATGGCGGCGCGCGAGGCGGCGCGGCGGATGTCGACGGCGCGCGGCGGCAGCGGCGGATCGATCGTCAACGTCTCCTCGATCGCCGCCCGCCGCGGCGGCGCCGGGGAGTGGGTGCACTATGCGGCCTCCAAGGGCGCGCTCGACAGCATGACCATCGGGCTTGCCCAGGAGCTGGGGCCGGAAGGCATCCGCGTCAACGGCGTGCGCCCGGGGCTGATCATCACCGACATCCATGCCACCGCCGGCATGCCCGACCGCCCCGACCGGCTGGCGCCCTCGGTGCCGCTGGGCCGCGCCGGCACGGCGGAGGAGGCGGCGGCAGGCATCCTGTTCCTGCTGTCGCCGGCCGCGTCCTATGTGAGCGGCGCCATCATCGATATCGGCGGCGGGCGGTAGGCGATCAGGCCGCAGTGCGGCGCACCCGCTCGCGGTGCAGCAGGTAGAGGCCGCTCGCCACCACGATGCCGATGCCAAGCACGGTGTAGAAATCCGGCACCTCGCCGAACACCAGGTAGCCCAGCGCCGCCATCCAGACGATCTGGGTGTAGCCGAAGGGGGCCACCACCGGGGCCGGGGCGTAGCGGGCGGCAATGATCACCAGCAGATGGCCGATGCCGCCGAGAAAGCCCAGCCCGATCAGCAGCGGCCATTGCCAGGCCTCTGGCGTGACCCAGTAGAAGGCGAGCAGGGGGGTGGCGAAGACGGTGCCGAACAGGGCGGTGTAGAAGGCCGTGGTGTCGGGCGGATCGATCGCCGCCACCTGGCGGGTGGCGATGTTGTAGAAGCTGCCGCAGACCACCGCGCCGACGGAGGCGATCACGGCCAGGTGCAGCTCGCCCTGGCCCGGCCGGACCACCACAAGGATGCCGATGAAGCCGACCAGGATCGCCGCCCAGCGCCGGGGGCCCACCTGCTCGCCCAGCATCGGCACCGAGAGCGCGGCGACCAGCAGCGGCGCCAGGAACATGATCGCCGTTGTGGTGGTCAGCGGCAGATGGCTGACGGCCAGGAAGTTCAGCGCCGTCGAGGAGGCGAGCAGGAAGGATCGCCACGCCTGCAGCCAGGGCGCCCGGGTGACCAGCCGCCCCGGCCGCGGCGCCATCCACGCCGCCGCCCCCAGGAAATGCACCGTGTAGCGGAACCACACCACCACCGCCAGCGGCAGGCTCTGCGTCAGCACCTTGGCCGAGGCGTCGAGGAAGGAGAACAGCAGGAGCGCGAGGCAGAACAGCAGGATGCCCCTGCCGTGATCGGGCGCTGCGAGGCCCCCGGCCGGCCCGGGCCTCATGACGGCCGCCTCATCGCCGCGGATCGACCAGCCAGGCCGTGTTCACGCAATTGCGCAGATGCCCGTCGCGCAGCCAGGCCAGCGCCGTTTCCATCGCCTTGCGCCGGGCATCGGACTGGCTCTCGCGCGAATACCAGGCGGCGTGGGGGGTGAGGATCAGGCGGTTCGCAAGCCATTCCTCGCCGTCGCGATAGGCGCGGATCAGCGGATGGTCGTGCGGCGGCTCATAGGGCAGCACGTCGAGCGCGGCGATCGCCGGCCGGCCGCGCCGCAGCGCCTGGTCGAGGGCGTCGAGATCGATCACCCCGCCGCGCGCCGTGTTCACCAGCACCGACCCTTCGGCCATGGCGGCCAGCGCGGCTTCGCCGATCAGGCCACGGGTCTCCTCGTTGAGCGGGGTGTGGATGGAGATGATGTCGCAGCCCGCCATCAGGTCGGTCAGCCGGTCGACACGCTCGACCCCGACAGCGATCTCCTGGCCCGAGGGCAGGTATGGATCATAGGCCGCGACGGCGAGCCCGAAGGCCTTCGCCCTGAGCGCGGTGGCGGTGCCGATCCGCCCCAGCCCGACGATGCCAAGCCGCCGCCCGCGCAGGCGGCGGATGTCCGGCCTGATCTGCCAGTCCCAGCGCGTCGGATCGGCCTTCAGCGCGGTGTCATAGGCGGTGATCCCGCGCCAGGCCGCCAGCATCAGCGCGATCGCGTGATCGGCCACCTCCGAGGTGCCGTAGTCCGGCACGTTGCACACCGGGATGCCGGCCGCCCCTGTGGCGCGCAGGTCGATCTGGTCATAGCCGACGCCCGCGCGCACCAGGATGCGGCAGCGCTTCAACCGGCGCACCACCTCGGGCGTGACCCAGGCGACATGGTAGAGCAGGGCAGCGTCGCAGGCTTCCCATGCGGCATCGGGAATCTCGGCTGGCACGGCCGCGCGCCGCGTCTCCATGATCACGGCGGGGCCGGCGACGGCCCGCTCGATCTCCGAATCGTCGACGTACTGCGCGTCGGGCACCAGGATGCGGAAGGGCTCTGTCATGCCGCGGTTGATAGCATGCCGCGCCGCCGGCAGCTATCCGTCCTTGTCGCCGCCGGTATCGCCCAGCCACAGGCCGAGCGCCACGAAGCCGGCCGCCAGGACCAGGGCGGAGATGGTGGCGATGGTCGACCACAGGGCCCCGAAGGCCTGGCCCATCCACACCACCCCGCCCCAGAAGGCGAAGAAGGACAGCACCGCCGCCACCATCAGGAAGGCCGAGCGGATCATCAGCGCGCCGATGCGCCGGGCCGACATCACCTCGTCCAGGGCGGCCTTGGTGGAGGCATGGCGGATGGCGTCTGCGATCTCCTCGCGCGCCAGCTTGCGCCAGTCGCGCAGGCGCATGCCCTTGGCCCCGCCGTCCTTGCTGGCCTCGATGGCGTCGCGGAGCTGGTCGACGATGTCGGCTGCCTGTTCCTCCGGCGACAGCTTGTAGCGCTTGGCGCGGTCGAATTCCTTCTGCTCCGGCCTGTCGGGATCAAAGGCGCTGTCGAACAGCACCTTGAGGGCGGCGTTGGGTCGGCGGGTCATGGCGCTTCCGGCGGCGGATGGGGCATCGTCCTGCCGGTCAAGCAAGCCCCGGGCCATCTCAGCGATTCTCCTTCACCCAGCGCCGGATCAGTCCGGCCACCGCCTCCGGATGGCGGTCGACGATGGTGCCGAGCTTGGCGAGCTCGGCGGCGCGCCGGCGCCCCGCGGCGGTGTCGAGCCTAATGATCTCCTCGAATTCCACGTCGATGGCGGCCTTGGGCGCGGCCGGCGGGGGCGGCGGCAGGCCGGGGCGCGG
>CAZEQG010000194.1:0-6100 GCA_964514295.1 uncultured Alphaproteobacteria bacterium | reverse complement strand
CGGCAAGCCAGGCCGCCAGGGCCGGCCGGCTCGTCCGCCAGCCCAGCTCCGGCATGCGGAAGTCGAACCAGCCGATGGCGCAGGCGATCGAGATGGCGCCGATGTCGAAGCTGGCCAGCGCGCCGGCCTTGGCCTCCGCCTCCAGCGCGTCGAGCGCGCGGGTGACCTTGCCCATCTGGCCGTCGACCCAGCCGTCCCACTGCTTTTCGGCCGGGCGGATGGCGCGCTCGTAGCGGCACAGGATGCCGGCATCGGTCATGCCGTCTGCGGTCGCCTGCCGGCGCAGGGCCGCCCAGCGCTGCGGCCCCGGCGCCGGGAACAGGGCCGGGCCGCTGCCCAGGGTGTCGAGGTATTCGCAGATCACGCGCGAATCGAACAGCGTGCTGCCATCGTCCAGGATCAGGGCCGGGATCTTGCCAAGCGGATTGGCGCCAGCCACCTCGGCCGGGGTGGACACCGGGGTGACGCCGACGCCGACCGTCTCGATCTGGCCGGCAAGCCCGCGCTCATGGGCGACCACCAGGACCTTGCGCACGAAGGGCGAGGCCGGGGAATGGAACAGCTTCATCAAGTTTCCTCCGTCAGAACACATCCTTGCGCCGCCTGACCTCGGCGAACACTTGCGCCGGGGCGGCACGGCCCAGCCCCAGGGAAGCCGCCAGCGACGGCTGGTCGGCCCTGAGGAAGGGGTTGGTGGCGATCTCCTCGGCCAGGGTCGAGGGGACGGTCGGCAGGCCTTGCGCCCGGGCCGCGTCGATGGCGGCGGCGCGGGCGGCCAGGGTGGCGTTCGCCGGCTCCACCGTCAGCGCGAAGCGGGCATTGGCCTGGGTGTACTCATGCGCGCAATAGACCCGGGTATGTCCGGGCAGGCCGCGCAGCTTGCCGAGCGACTGCCACATCTGTTCCGGCGTGCCCTCGAACAGCCGCCCGCAGCCCAGCGCGAACAGCGTGTCCCCGCAGAACAGTGCGGCGTCCTCGGCAAACCAGTAGGCGATATGCCCGCGCGTGTGGCCCGGCACGTCGAACACATGGGCGACCGACCGGCCGAGGGCGTATGTGTCGCCGTCGCCGAGCGCGGTGGCGATGCCGGGGATGCGCCCGGCATCCGCCCGCGGCCCCACCACGGTGCAGCCGGTCGCCGCCACCAGCGCCAGATTGCCGCCGACATGATCGTTGTGGTGATGGGTGTTGAGGATGGTGGTCAGCCGCCAGCCGCGCCGGTCCAGCTCCGCCAGCACCGGCTCCGCCACGGCCGGATCGACCACCGCCGTGGCTGCGGTCGCGCGGTCGTGGGCGAGATAGACGTAGTTGTCCTTGAGGACGGGGATCTGCACGATGTCCAGCATTGAGCGGTCCTAGCACGGATGGCGGCGGGCGATGAAGCGGCGATGGATCATGGTGTCCGGGCCCTATGCCAGCGGGGCGGCGACGGCCGCGGCGCGGGCGGCCAATCTGGCGGCCCTCAACCGCGCCGCCGCCGCCTTGTGGGCGCGCGGACACATGCCCGTGATCGGGGTGAACATGGCGCTGCCGGTGATCGCAGCGGCCGGCGAGGAGCATTACGACAGCCTGATGCTGCCCCTTTCCATGGCGCTGGCCGAGCGCTGCGACGGCTGCCTGCGCATCGGCGGCGCCTCGGCCGGGGCCGACCGCGAGGCGGCCTGGTTCAGCGAGCGGGGCCTGCCGGTCTATCATTGCCTGGAGGAGGTGCCGGACTAGCCATGTACGCCGACTGCGTCGACCTGCGCGACTTCTACGGCACGGCCGTGGGCAAGATGGCGCGGCGGATGATCCGCCGGCGGCTGCGCCAGATGTGGCCGGACCTGCGCGGCCAGGCGGTGCTTGGCCTGGGCTATGCCACGCCCTTCCTGTCGCTGTTCCGCGACGAGGCGGAGCGCGTGGTCGCCTTCATGCCCGCTCCCCAGGGCGTGCTGCACTGGCCGCAGGGCGGCGCCAACCTGACGGCGCTGGTGGAGGAGACCGACCTGCCCCTGCCCGACCTGTCGGTCGACCGCATCCTGCTGGTGCATGCGCTGGAGTCGACCGAGCAGCTCCGCCCCTTGCTGCGCGAATGCTGGCGGGTGCTGAACGGGGCCGGGCGGCTGCTGGTGGTGGTGCCGAACCGGCGCGGGCTGTGGGCGCGCTTCGATGCCACCCCCTTCGGTCAGGGCCACCCCTACAGCGGCGGCCAGCTTGCCCGGCTGCTGCGCGACACCCTGTTCACGCCGGGCGACCTGGCGCGGGCGCTGTTCGTGCCGCCGCTGCCCTCGCGCTTCCTGCTGCGCTCCGCCCCGGTGCTGGAACGGCTTGGCGAGCGCTGGTTCGCAAGCTTCGGCGGCGTCCTGCTGCTGGAGGCGCAGAAGCAGATCTATGCCGCCCGCACCACCCGCATCCAGTTGCGCCGGCGCATCCTGGTCGGCCTGCCCCAGGCCGCCGGCGCCCGTCGCGGCGACGGGCCAGCCTAGGTCCGGCGCGGGCCAGCCTAGGCCGCCATCTGCGGCACCTCGCCCTCCAGCGTGGTGCGGAACATCTTGCGCACATAGCGGCTGTCGTCGAAGGGCGTGGCGCAGTGCAGGGTGCAGCGGTTGTCCCACAATATGGCGTCGCCCACCTGCCAGCGGTGGCGGTAGACGAATTCGGGCTTCTGGCTGTGCGCCTGCAGCCACTGCACGATCTCGCGCCCTTCGGCGGCCGGCAGCCCCTCGATGTCGATGGCCCAGCGCCCGACATAGAGCGCGGTGCGGCCGCTCTTGGGGTGGCGGCGGGCGATCGGGTGGAAGACGTCGGGGCGCTCGCGCTTCTGCTGCTCGGTCAGCGCCGGCATCAGGGGATAGTGGACATGGTGCAGGTCGATGCGGCTGAAGCGCGCCCGCCGGCCGGCGACCTTGGCCTTGATCTCGGCGGGCACGGTGTCCCAGGCGGCATACATGTCCGCGAACAGCGTGTCGCCGCCCTCGGGGGGAAGCTGGAGGGCGTGCAGGAAGGAGCCGGCATTGGGGATGCGCTTGTCCTCGCCGTCGGTGTGGAAGCCGAGCCCGGCCCGCTTCAGCCCGATCTCGCGCCCGCCCTCGACCGCGTTGGAGACGATGAACACCTCCGGATGGTCCGGGTGATTGTATTCCAGCGGCGTCATCACATGCAGCGGCCCCAGCCGCCGGGTGAAGGCGACATGCTGGGCGGGGGTCATGGCAAGGCCGCGGAACAGCAGGATCGAATGGTCGTACCAGGCCTGCTCGATCGCCCGGAACTCGGCCTCGCCGACATCGAGATCCGCCGGCGCGCCGATCACTTCGGCCCCGAAGCTGGGGTGCAGCCGGCGCAGCGTGATGGTCATCGGCTATTCCTCCAGCAGCGCCAGGGTGGCGGCGGTCACCGCCACCACGCCGGTGGGGATGGCCTGCTCGTTGCACTGGAAGGTGGCCATGTGCAGCGCCCCGCCGCCATTGACCCGGCCGCCGATGCGCAGATGGGCCGCCGGCACGCGCTCGGCGAACCAGGCGAAATCCTCGCTGCCCATGGAAGGGGCGGGAAGCTGCACCACCTTGTCGGGCCCCAGGGCGCGGCGTGCCGCCTCCAGGCTGGTCGCCAGAATGTCCGGGCGGTTGCGCAGGACGGGTGTCTTGCGTTCGTAGTGCAGGGTGTAGTCCAGCCTGAGGCTGGCACAGGCGCCGTCGAGGATGCGGCGCATGGCGGCCTCGACCTGGCTGCTCGCCTCGGCGTCGAGCGCCCTGACCCCGCCCTTCAGCACCACCTCGCCGGCGATCACGTTGCGCGCCGTGCCACCCTGGATCTGGCCGATGGTGACGACGGCCGGCACCACCGGCGCCACCTCGCGCGAGATGATGGTCTGCAGCAGCGTGACCACATGGCCGGCGCCGACAATCGCATCGATCGCGGTGTGGGGGTGGGCGGCATGTCCGGCCCGCCCCTTCAGCGTGATGTCGAAGGCGTCGGAGGAGGCCAGCACCACGTCGGGCACATAGCCCACCATGTCGGCATCGAGGGCGGGCCAGTTGTGGAAGCCGATGATGGCGTCCATCGCCGGGTCTTCGAGGGCCCCGTCGGCAATCATCGCCGGTGCGCCTTCCAGCGTCTCCTCGGCCGGCTGGAACAGGAACTTCACCGTGCCGGGCAGGCTGTCGCGCCGCTCCGCCAGCAGCTCGGCCACGCCCAGCGCGATCACCGTGTGCACGTCATGGCCGCAGGCATGCATGGCACCGGGCACCTGCGAGGCGAAGTCCAGCCCCGTGGCCTCGGTCACCGGCAGCGCGTCCATGTCGGCGCGCACGCCGATGGTGCGCCCGGGCCGGCCGCCGCGCAGCACGCCGATCACCCCGGTGCGGCCCACGCCGGTGCGCGTCTCGATGCCCAGGCTGCGCAGCTGGGCGGTCACCAGGGCCGCGGTCTTCACTTCCTGGAAGGCCAGTTCCGGGTTTGCGTGGATGGTCCGGCGGATCGCCACCAGCCCGGGGGCGACGCGCCTTGCGGCTGCGATCAGATCGGGATCGGTCATCGCGCTATCCTTTCGCCTTGGCCTGGGCGGCCAGGGCCTCCATCACCTTCTGGGTGGTGCCGTTGATGTCGGGCAGCTTCTCGCCCTTGGCGACGCGCGCCAGCCGCGGCCCCTCGGCCGCCTGCATCTCGATCGCCCGGGTGGCGATGGCGGTGATGTCCTGCGCCTTCAGCACCAGGATGCCATTCTCGTCGGCCAGGATGGCATCGCCCGGCGTCACCACCACCCCGCCGCAGTTCACCGGCACGCAGAACTCGCCATGCTGGAAGGCGCGCTTGCCGGTCACCGGCGACAGGCCGCGGCACCACACCGGCAGCCCATATTCGCGGATCTCGCCGATGTCGGTTGCCATGCCGTCGATGATGATGCCGCGGCACCCGGCCTCGCGCGCGGCGAAGCACACGCCGCCGCCGACCGCGGCGGCCCGCCGGTCGCCCACCCGGTCCATCACCAGGATGTCGCCCGGCCGAAGTTTCCCCAGCGCGTAGTGCACGATGGTGCTGTCGGTGCCGTGGAAGCGCACGGTCACGGCGGTGCCGGCCACCCGCTTGTCGGGCAGGGTGGCGCGGATGTCGGGGTCCATGAAGCCGAGATCGAGGAAGTGGCCGATGGTGGCCGGCTCGGCGCGGGCCAGCAGGTCGAGCAGGGCGGCATCGACCGGCGGGGGTGGATCGTTGATCACGAACACGGGGCGGCGTTCCTTGGCGTGGGGAGTGATATATCACCTTCGGCCGCCGGGCGCCGGCTGTAAACCCCCCGCATGCCGGGGCAGGGATGCTACTGGAGCGGCAGGCGGCTGCGCGCCGTGCATTCGGTGCGCGGCTGGCCAGGCACGCCGAAATACACCTCGACCTCGACATGGCCGTCCACGACGCGGCCGCGATAGCGCTGGATCTTCATGCCGCGCGCGTGCTGGCGCAGCTCCATCTCGCCGCCGAAGCTGCCATCGGCGGCGACCGGCCAGTCGAAGGGCCGCCCGCGCGCCGCCCGCCCGCTGATCCGGCCATTGGCAACCGTGCCGCTGAAGGGCGGCGGCGCCTCGGCATCGCAGTTGCCGACATAGGACAGGGTTCCCGAAAAGCGGCCCTCCGCCGCCGCCAGGCCGCCCGCCCACAGCCCTGCCGCCAGCAGGCCGGCGGTGGCGGTCAAGCGAATGAGCATGTGTCGTCCTCCCCACGCCAGGGCGGGCTTGGCGCCGCCTCGTGCCGGCAAGGATAGAACCGGCGAGGGCGCGGCGGAAGGGTCAGTCGGCCACCACGAAGCAGGGATGGGCGCGGGTCTTCAGCGTGGCGCACAGCGCCTCGGCCTCGGCCCGGCTGGGATAGCCCATGGCGATCAGCCGCCAGAAGGGCCGGCCATCGGGGGCCTTGCCCTCCCACACCAGGGGCTTCAGATCCTTCAGTTCGGGATGGCGCTTGACCACGACCGACCAGCCCCATTCGGTCTGCGGCTTCTCCCAATAGGCCGCGACCTGCACGCCATAGGGTGCCCGCGGTGCCAGCGGGCCGCTGATGGTGGGGCCAGCCGGCGCGGCCGCGGGAGCGCTGGCCATGGGCGGGCTGGCGGCGGGAGCGCTGGCCACGGGCG
>CAZEQG010000193.1:0-6107 GCA_964514295.1 uncultured Alphaproteobacteria bacterium | reverse complement strand
CAGCGGGCGGGCTGCCGACTGGCGCCTGCCGGGCGCCCGCGCGCCCTTCAGTGCCGCCGCCCGTGCCGCGCTCGGGCATCCCCTGGTGGATTCTACCGTCTATGATGCCACCACCGGCAACGACGTCATCTATGGCAGCGGCGATGACGACACCATCGACAGCCGCGTGCTCACCGGCGCCGTGCCGGCAGCGAGTGACAGCGACACCATCTATGGCGAGGCCGGCAGCGATGTGATCTACGGCGGCGACGGCGCCGACGTGATCTATGGCGGAGGCGACCAGGACACGCTCTATGGCGAGGCCGGCGCCGATACCATCTTCGCCGGCGAAGATGCCATCTGGGCCTTCGGCGGCGCCGGCAACGACAGCATCCGCGGCGGCGAGGGCGCCGACCTCCTCTATGGCGGCGACGACGACGACTGGATCGGCGGCTTCGGCGGCCGCGACACGCTCTATGGCGATGCCGGCAACGACACCATCGTTGCCGGCGAGAATGCCGTCTGGGCCTTCGGCGGCGCCGGCAACGACAGCATCCGCGGCGGCGAGGGCGCCGACCTCCTCTATGGCGGCGACGACGACGACTGGATCGGCGGCTTCGGCGGCCGCGACACGCTCTATGGCGATGCCGGCAACGACACCATCGTTGCCGGCGAGAATGCCGTCTGGGCCTTCGGCGGCGCCGGCAACGACAGCATCCGCGGCGGCGAGGGCGCCGATGTGATCGATGGCGGCGACAACGACGACCATGTCGGCGGCTTCGCAGGCAACGACTCGCTGCTGGGCGGCGCCGGCCAGGACACGCTGTCGGGTGGTGCCGGAAACGACACGCTGTCGGGCGGCGCCGGCAACGACAGCATCCTCGGCGACGATGGCGCCGACCTGATCGATGGCGGCGGCAACGACGACCATGCCGATGGCGGCGACGGCAATGACATGCTGTCGGGCGGCGCCGGCAACGACACGCTGGTGGGCGGTGCCGGCAACGACACGCTGTCGGGCGGCGTCGGCCACGATTTGCTCAGCGGCGGCGAGGGCGGCGACCGCTTCACCTTCGCCGGCGACGAGGACAAGGACACCATCGCCGACTGGGGAACGGGGGATTCGATCGCGCTGACCGATGTCACCCTCAGCGGTACGGTCACCGCCGGCACCGGCACCGGCATGTCGGCCAGCAGCGTGCAGTTCGATTCCGCGACCTCGACCCTCTACCTGAATGACGGCAGCGGCAGCACGGCCGATGTGGCGATCGTGGTGACGGGCGCCGGCATTGCGAACTTCACGATCACCGGCGGCGTGGTCACCTATGCGGCGCCTTCTCCGCCACCGCCACCGCCATCGCCATCGCCCCCATCCTCCGGGGATGGCGGTTCTCCCACCCCGCCGCCGCCAAGCCCGGTGACGGCCCCGGTGCCGGCGCCGACGCCGCCCCCGTCCGACCCCTCGGTGCCCGCCCCGCCGCCGCCCTCGCCCGTGTCGATCACGGTCGGCGACACCGACGGCGTCCAGGTCAGCGCCCAGAACCAGACCAACAGCGACGGCTCGCAGTCGGTGGTGGTGACCATCCCGACCGTGACCGACAGCCGCAACGAGCAGATCGGCGGCAATTCGGTCGCCGACCTGAACCTGGTGCAGGACCAGGACGGCACCTCGGCGGTGACCCTCCAGGTCTCCTCCGGGGTCAGCGGCCAGGTCGTCGTGGAGAACAACCGCGAGAGCCCCAGCCAGTCGCTGGACGATCTGGTCAGGGCGATCCAGCGGGTGACCACCGACACGCCGGACGACCAGTCCAGCATGACCGGGGTCGGCTCCAGCTTCCTCAACGAGCTTCCCAGCACCGGCCAGGTGGTGGTCACCACCTTCGTGCCCGTGGTCACCAGCACCTTTTCCACCGGCACCACGATCAACGTCCTCGGCCGTGCCGACAGCTCCAGCACGCTCTACGAAGCCTTCGTGATCGACGCCCGCAGCCTGCCTTCGGGCTCCACCCTGATGCTGCAGGACGTCGAGTTCGCCTCGATCCGCGGCGCGGTCACGGTGACCGGCGGCACCGGGTCGCAGAGCGTGGTCGGCGACAGCGGCAACCAGTATTTCTTCCTCGGCGCGGATGACGACACGCTGCGCGGCGGGGCCGGCGACGACACCGTGCAGTCGGCCGGCGGCAACGACCGGCTCTATGGCGAAATCGGCAACGACACGGTGATCGGCGGCGCCGACAGCGACATCGTCTACGGCAACCAGAACCTGGACCTGATCTATGGCAACCAGGGCAGCGACACCGCCTATGGCGGCCAGGATGCCGATTCGATCTATGGCGGCCAGGGCGACGACCTGGTCTATGGCAATTTCGGCGGCGACCAGGCCTTCGGCGGGATCGGCAACGACACGCTCTATGGCGGGCTCGGCGACGACACGCTGCGCGGCGGTGCCGGCAACGACCTGCTGATCGGCGGCGAAGGCAGCGACACGCTGACCGGCGAGGATGGCAATGACAGCCTCAGCGGCGGCGCCGGGGCCGACCTGTTCGTCTTCGACCGCATGACGGCGTCCGCGACCGGGCGCGACGCAGACCCCGACCACGAGCCCGACACCGCCGGCTCCACCTATCCCACCATCGCGCTCACCGGCGAGGTCGACTACATCCTCGACTTCCAGGATGGTGTCGACCGGATCCGGCTTTCGGGCCTGTCCTTCACCCAAGTCACCCTCGGCCAGGACAGCGCCGGCAACGCGGTCATCACCGGCGCCAGCGGGCCGAAGATCGTGCTGATCGGCATCTCCGCCACTCAGGTCTCAGCCGACGACTTCCTTGCCGGCGACGATTGAGGACGACGAGGCGGCGGCGCCGGCCGGGCCGCCCCTCGACGACCATGCCGCCTGCATCCTCGCCGCGGCGCGGGCTCTTGGCATCGATGCCACGGTCATCGTCGGCCAGCCCGGACCGGACCGGGAGCGCGCACCTTACGTGCATTTCTCGCTGCATGGGCGGGAATGGTACTACCGCCGGGGCAGGCTGCGGATCGCCCCGCAGGGCTTCGGCGTGGCCGGCTCGAAGCACATCAATGCGGGCCTCCTGGCGCTCACAATGAGCAAGCACTGTTCCAAGCGGCTGCTGTGGCGCCTGGGCTTCAACACGCCCAGGGGCGGCCGCTACCGTCCCGGGCAGATCGAGGCGGCGCGGCAGAAGTTCCTGTCCTTCGGCCGCCCCGTCTGCGTGAAGCCCGATCTGGGCCGCAAGGGCCGCAACGTGTTCACCAGCATCGCCACCCTGCCGGAGTTCGAGGCCGCCTTTGCCGCATGCGCCGCCCAGGGCTTGGTCGTCGTCGAGGAACACCTGACCGGCACCGCCGTGCGCTTGTTCTACGTCGAGCCGCGGGTGGTCGCGGTCCGCATCATGAACCCGGCCAACGTCACCGGCGACGGGCGCAGCAGCATCGCGGCGCTGGTCGAGGCCAGGAACGCCGACCGCCAGCTGCGGACGACGCCGGGCCATGTTCCCTTCGTGATCGACGATGAGGTGGTGCGCTTCCTCGCCACCCAGGGTCTGACGCTGGACGATGAGCCGCCGGCCGGCGAGCGGGTGATCCTGCGCGGCACCTCGAACACCTCCACCGGCGGCGAGGGGGTCGACGCCGGCGGGCGGCTGCACCCCTCCCACGCGGCCGAGGTGGAGCGGCTGTGCCGCGCCGTCAGCGAGCACGGCGGCACTGTCTGGCGGATCGGCGTGATCGACCTGATTGTGGGCGACATCGCGGCCCCCGCCGCCCCCGGCAACCACTGGGTGCTGGAACTGAACAGCTCGCCCGGGCTGCTGCCCTACATGTATCCCTGGGAGGGGCCGCCGGCCGATGTGGCTCGCGCCATCGTCGAACGGGTGAAGGCGGGGGGCTGGGAGGATGCGCTGCCCGCGGACCTGATGCTGCCTCAGCGCACCTCGTTGACATAGCGGTGGTGGGCGGTGCTCGCGACCTGGCGCACCAGGGCGCAGGGCCGGCCTGACTGGTCGATCGCCAGGCCGTCGATCACCAGCACCGCTGCCGGATCGGGCAGCGCCAGCAGCCGGCGCTCCTGGGCATCGGCCAGCCGCGCCTCCAACTCCTCGCGCACCGCCGTGACGCGGATGCCATAGCGGTCCAGCAGGTGCCGGTAGATCAGCTCCGGCACCGCCGCCTGCTCCGCCGGAAACCCCGGCACCCGCGCCGCCAGCAGCCGAAAATTGTCCAGCATCACCGGCCGGCCGGAAACCAGGCGCAGCCGCTCGATCACCACCAGCATGTCGCCAGCCGGCACCTCCAGCCGCCGCGCCTCCTCCGCCGTCGCCGGCTGGGCGCTCAGCCCCAGCATCTCCACGCTGGAGCGCAGCAGCGATCCGTCGCGCCCATGCAGGCGGAAGTACTGGAAGAAGAAGCGCAGCGAATGATGCGGCGCCCGGCCGGTCACCACCGTGCCGCGCTTGGGCCGGCGGGCCAGCAGCCCTTCAGCCGCAAGGTCGGCCAGCGCCCGCCGCACGGTGCCGACCGCCAGCCCGTAGTCGGCGGCAAGGCGCTCCTCGCCCGGGATCACCGTTCCCGGCGGCCAGACACCCATCAGGATGTTCTCCGACAGGCGCCGCTTCAGCCTTTCGTAGAGCGGCACCCCGGCATCCTGCCCCTCATGCCCGGAAATGTCGGCGGCCATCTTGACAGGCTCTCCATGCTGGTCTCAGACTGATTTCTATATAGAAATAGGCTGGAGTGCATCCGGTATGTCGGCGCGGGGGATGGCCGCAGACGCAAGATTGCAGACCGCCGCGGCGGCGCTGGCCGAGGATCCGTGGCCGGCGGACCTGGCGCGGCTGATCGCGGTCGACACATCCTTCCCGCCGGGGGAAGGCTATGGCGCCCTCGCCGATGTGCTGGAATCGCTGCTGGCGCCGCTCGGCTTCCGCTGCCGCCGGGTGGAGGTGCCCGAGGCGCTGTGGTCGATGCCCGGCGGCCAGGCGCGCGGTGCCCGCGTGAACCTGATCGCCGCCCGCCGCACCGGCCGGCCGGTGTGCAGCCTCTACTACCATGTCGACGTGGTGCCGGCGGGCGAGGGCTGGACCCGCCCGCCCTTCGCCCTGACCCGCGAGGGCGAGCGCCTATACGGGCGCGGCACCAACGACATGAAAGGCACCATCGCCGCCACCCTGGCCGCCCTGCGCGCGGCCGATGCGGCCGGGTTGCCGCTTGCCTACGACCCGGTGCTGCTGTTCTGCACCGACGAGGAGGGCGGGCTTTATCCCGGGGTGCGCCATCTCGCCGAGCAGGGGCTGATCGAGGGGCATGTGCTGTGCCTCAACGGCGGTGCGGCGCCGCGCATCTGGGCCGGATGCTTCGGCAGCCTCGACCTTGCGATCACGGTCGAGGGCCGGGCCGCCCATTCCGGCGACCCCGGCAACGGCATCAACGCACTTGAGGAGGCGCTGCCGATCATGGCGGCGCTGAAGGCGCTGCAGGCCAGGGTGCAGCAGCGCGCCTCCCGCCTGCCGCCGCCGCCCCATCATGGCGGCCGGCCGCTGACCGGGCGGCTGACGCTTGCCGCCGTCCATGCCGGGGCCAAGGGCTCAGCACTGCCCGGGCGCTGCACCATCCTGGTGAACCGCCGCTACGGACCGGAAGAGGACGAGGAGCAGGTGCTGGCCGAGCTGTGCCGGACGGTGGAGGAGGCGGCGCGCGGCACCGCCGCCCTGTCCGTGGAGACGGCGGTGGCGGGCCGGCTGGTGCCGGTGGAGAACCCCGACGGGCCGGCCCATTGGCCGCGCTGGGTCGAGGCGCTCTGCTTCGGCTTCGGCTATGCGCCGGGCGATTTCCGCCGCTATGGCGCCTCCAGCAGTTCCGACATGGGCTTCGTGCAGCGCGCCGGCATCGGCGAGATCCTGCTGGGCGGGCTGTCGCGGCCCGACCATCGGCCGCACGGCCCCGACGAGTTCACGACCACCGGCGACGTCACCGGGCTTGCCCGCGCGCTGCTGGCCTATCTCACCGACAGCACCCCCCGCCCCATCCCCTGACACCGGAGGTTCCCATGGCCAACCGCATCCTGCTTCCCCGCCGCCAGCTCCTGGCCGGCGCCGCCGCGCTCGGCGCCG
>CAZEQG010000192.1:0-6116 GCA_964514295.1 uncultured Alphaproteobacteria bacterium | reverse complement strand
GGCCGGCGGGCTGGCGGCGGCGGCGACCGCCCGGGCGTCATGGGCCGCCCGCCGGCCCCACAGGAAGGCAGCCCGGTTGAAGCCCACCGCCACGCCGTTGATGGCGATCGCCCGGTCGATGGCCGCGGCCGACAGCGGCACCAGCCCCCGCTGCCAGGCAAAGCCCAGCATGAACAGGTTGGCGGCGATCGAATCGCCGAGCAGCGCGGTCGCCAGCGCGCCGGCATCGACGAAGGCGACCGCCTCCTCGCCCGCCGCCTCGAGGATCGCCTTGCGCATGCCGGCGGCGGGGAACTGAAGGTCGGGCTTCTTGGTGAAGTCGCCGGTGGTCACCTCGGCGGTGTTGACCACCATCCGGGTCAGCCCGCGCTGCACCTTGGCGAGGCTGTCATAGCTCGCCGCCACCACCAGGTCGCAGCCGACCACGAGGTCGGCCTCGCCGGCCGGGATGCGCGGCGCGTTCAGCGCCTCGGCCGTCGGCGCCAGGCGGATGTGGCTGAACACCGTGCCGCCCTTCTGGGCGAGGCCGGTCATGTCGAGCACGCTGACGCCGAGCCCCTCGACATGGGCGGCCATGCCCAGCAGCGCCCCGATGGTGACGACGCCGGTGCCGCCGACGCCGCCCACCAGGATCGAATAGACCCGGTCCACTGCCGGCACCACCGGATCGGGCGGCGGCGGCAGCTCGGCCGGCCGGGCCGCTGCGGCCTGCTTGCGCAGGCTGCCGCCCTCGATCGTCACGAAGCTGGGGCAGAAGCCCTTGAGGCAGGACAGGTCCTTGTTGCAGCTTGACTGGTCGATGGCGCGCTTGCGCCCGAAAGCGGTCTCGACCGGGGTGATCGACACGCAGTTCGACTGCACGCCGCAGTCCCCGCAGCCCTCGCAGACCAGCTCATTGATGAAGGCGCGGCGCGGCGGATCGGCCAGCTTGCCGCGCTTGCGCCGGCGGCGCTTCTCGGCGGCGCAGGTCTGGTCGTAGAGCAGCAGGGTGACCCCCGGCTGCTCGCGCAGCTCCTTCTGCACCGCCTCCAGGTCGTCGCGGTGGTGGATCGTCACGCCCGACGGGAAATAGCCGAGCGGATAGCGCTCCGGATCCTCGGAGACCACCCGGGCCAGCTTCACCCCCTCAGCCAGCACCTGGGCCACGACATCGGCCGGGGTCAGCGCGGCGTCGGCCGGCTGGCCGCCGGTCATCGCCACGGCATCGTTGAACAGCAGCTTGTAGGTGATGTTGACCCCGGCGGCGACGGCGGCACGGATCGCCAGCAGCCCGGAATGGGTATAGGTGCCGTCGCCGAGATTGGCGAAGACATGCCGGGTCTCGGTGAAGGGGGCCTGGCCGATCCAGGGCGCGCCCTCGCCGCCCATCTGGGTGAAGGTCTCGGTGTCGCGGTCCATCCAGATCGCCATGTAGTGGCAGCCGATGCCGGCCATGGCGCGGCTGCCCTCGGGCACCCGGGTCGAGGTGTTGTGCGGGCAGCCAGAGCAGAAATAGGGCATGCGGTCGAACTTCACCGGCGAGGCGGCCAGCGCCCGCTCCTTCTGCTCCAGGAAGGCCAGGCGCTCGCGGATCGCGGGCGAGGTGAAGAAAGGCTCCAGCCGGGCGGCGATGACGCGGGCGATGCGCGCCGGCGTCAGCTCGCCGGCCGAGGGCAGGATCCACTCCCGCTTCTCGTCGAACTTGCCGACGACCTTGGGCCGCACATCCTCGCGCCAGTTGTAGAGCTGCTCCTTCATCTGGTTCTCGATGACGGCGCGCTTTTCCTCCACCACCAGGATTTCCTCGAGCCCCTCGGCGAAATGCCGGATGCCCTCGCGCTCCAGCGGCCAGACCATGCCGACCTTGTAGACGCGCAGGCCGATGGCGGCGGCCAGCGCATCGTCGATGCCAAGATCCTCAAGGGCCTGGCGCACGTCGAGATAGGTCTTGCCGGTGGTGACGATGCCGAAGCGCGGGTTCGGGCTGTCCATCACCACCCGGTCGATGCGGTTGGCGGTGGCGAAGGCGAGCGCCGCATAGAGCTTGTGCCGCTGCAGGCGGTATTCCTGCTCCATCGGCGGATCGGGCCAGCGGATGTTGAGGCCGCCCGGCGGCATCGCGAAATCGGCCGGCAGAACCAGCTTCACCCGGTCCGGGTCGACCGACACCGAGGCCGAGCTGTCCATGGTGTCGGCGAGGCATTTCATCGCCACCCACACCCCGGCATAGCGCGACATCGCCCAGCCATACAGGCCGTAATCCAGCACCTCCTGCACGTTGGCGGGGTGGAGGACCGGGATCATCGCGTCCATGAACGCGTATTCCGACTGGCTCGGCAGGGTCGAGGACTTGCAGGCATGATCGTCGCCGGCCAGCGCCAGCACGCCGCCATGCCGGCTGGTGCCGGCGAAGTTCGCGTGCTTGAAGACGTCGCCGGTGCGGTCCACGCCCGGGCCCTTGCCGTACCACATGGCAAAGACGCCGTCGTACCTGGCGCCGGGGAACAGGTTCACCTGCTGGCTGCCCCACACCGCGGTCGCCGCCAGATCCTCGTTGATCCCCGGCTGGAAGGTGATGTGGTGCCGCTCCAGGAAGGGGCGGGCCTGCCAGAGTTGCTGGTCGAAGCCGCCGAGCGGCGAGCCGCGGTAGCCGGAGATGAAGGCGGCGGTGTTGAGGCCGGCCTTATCGTCGCGGCGGCGCTGCATCATCGGCAGGCGCACCAGCGCCTGCACGCCGGTCAGATAGACCCGGCCGCGCTCCACCTCATACTTGTCGGAAAGGCTTACGTCGGCCAGCGCTCGGGCAGCCATGTCCGATCTCCTCCTGCCGCTCCCCTGGAACCTGCGCGGGTCTTGCCGCCCGGCTCAGTTCCTGAACGCAAGGGTAGTGCCTTCGCGGCGGCCGCCGCAACGCCCGGCCGCTGGCCGGCGCAACAACGCAAGCTTGGTGCGGCGACGCCGGCCGGCGTGCACGGATCGTGCGGCCGGCCGGGGCGCGCGGGAAAGGAAGCTGCGGGGGCGAGGCTAGGTGCGCACCAGGAAGGGCTCCGCCACCGCATCGATCGGCCAGATCGGGCGCTGGATGCGGGTGTAGGGCACCTTGCGGTGGTCGCGCGGCAGCGGGCCGGAGCTGTCGATGTAGAGGACCTGGGCGGCGATCGGCGAATAGGCGGCATGGAAGTGGTTGGTCGATTTCACCACCACGATCTTCTTCTTCGCCGGATCGATGCCGAGATTGGTGAACAGCTCCAGCCCCAGGGCCTGGGTGCGCTTGGTGATCAGCACCACGTCGACGCCGCCCACCCGGATCGCCGCGCAGTCGCCGAGCGGCACCCGGCCCGGGCCGAAGCTCTGCCAGGCATCCTCGACCAGCTTCGTCACCGTCACCTCGGCATCGATCGGCCGGCCGGAGGTGGGGGCGGTCTTGCCGCCGAAGCGCAGCGCAAAGGTCGCCCCTTCGCCGGCATCGAAGCACAGGCGCACGGCAACCGGGTCCCACATCGGCGCGAAGGCGGCATCCTCCACACCGGCCGCCAGCATCTTCTCCAGCACCTCCGTGGCGTCCGAGGCGGCGCCGCCGCCGGCATTGTCGGCCGGGTCGGCGATCACCACCGGCCCTTCGTTGGAGCGCACGGCCCGCTCGATCGCCTGCTCGGGGCTGAGGAAGGGAGGCATGGACTTGCCGCGCATGGCCACGAATTCCTGGCCGAGCTCGACCGCCAGCCGCTCCGCCGCCGCCTTGTCGCCATCGGTGATGACCAGCACCTTGGCGCCGATCTCCGGCACATCGGCATAGGGAAAGCAGTGGCCGAGGGAGATGGTCAGCACCCCGTTCCGGCCTTCCATGGCCTTGATCTTGTCGACGAAGCTGCGCATCGGCTGCAGGGTGGTGGGGAAGCTGCCGATCATGCGGCAGTCATAGACCGCCTTCACCGGCCGGATCTCGCCGCGGATGGCGCGCAGCGTCAGGTCCACCACCTCCTCCGCCCGCTCGGCGAAGTCGGTATGCGGAAACTCCTTGAAGCAGATCAGGATGTCGGCATGGGCCAGGCGCTTTGCCGTCATGTGGCAGTGCGGGTCCAGCTCGACGCCGATCACCGCCTTGGGGCCCACCAGCGCGCGCACCCGCTCGATCAGGTCGCCCTCGCAGTCGTCATAGCCATGGGCGACCATCGCCCCGTGCAGGCCCAGCACCACGCCGTCGACCGGCAGGGCGGCCTGAAGCTGGCCCAGAATCTCGTCGCGCATCCGCTCATAGGCGGCCTTGGCGGTGCGCCCGGCCGGCTCGGCCCAGAAGCAGGAGCCCTCGACCAGCGTCCAGCCCTCGGCCCGGGCGCGGCGGCGCGCCACCCACAGCGGCCCCGTGCACAGCGCCGGGCGCTCCTCCGGATGCTCGCCGGGACGGTAGTAGAGAACGTCGGTATAGCTCTGCAGGCTGGTTGGCAGCGGCGAGAAGGTGTTGGTCTCGGTTGCCAGCGAGGCGGCGAAAAGGCGCATCTATGCTCCCCCTTGTCTCGATGATTGTTGTCGTTCCCGGTGCCAGACGTAAAGGCCGGCGCTGACGATGATGGCGCCGCCCGCCAGCGTCCATTCATCGGGCAGGGTCCCGAAGACTGCGAAGCCGACGATCGAGGACCACAGGATGTTGGTGAAGGTGACCGGTGCCAGAAGCGAGGCGGCGGCGAGCTGAAGGGCGCGGATGACCAGGAACTGGGCCAGGAAATTGCTGGCCCCGTTGGCCAGGATCAGCAGCCAGTCGGCAGGCGTCGGCCATACCCATACCGGGATCGAGGCGCCGGTCGACATCACCAGCCCGATGCCGCTGCTCCAGCCCATGGTCCGCCACACATCCTCGGCCGCGCCCAGCTTGCGGGTGATGATGATGGCGAGCGACCAGCAGAAGGCGCCGGCCAGCATCAGGAATGCCTCCGGCCGGAAGCCGCCGCCGAGCGGCCGGGTCACCACCAGCACGCCGATGAAGCCGACGAGCACCGCCAGCCACCGCCGCCAGCCCACCTTCTCGCCCAGGAAGGGGATCGACAGCGCCGTCACCATCAGGGGCGCGCTCATGGTCAGCGTCACCGCATCGGCCAGCGGCAGCGCCGCGAAGCCGAAGATCGCAAAGCTGGTGGAGCCGAACAGCACCAGCGCCCGCAGCACCTGCAGGCGCATGTTGCCGCCCAGCATGGTGCCCGCCCGCGCCCGGTTCCAGATCGCCGGCGCCAGGATGGCAACGAACACCAGGTAGCGGCTCCAGGTCACCTGCAGCGGCGACATCGCCTCGGTCAGCAGCTTCGCCATGGCGTCGGTGATGCAGAAGGTGATCACGGCGCCGGCCATGGTGATGAGGCCGAGGAGCGGCCGGTCGGTGGATCGGTCTTGCGCGGCGGGGGTCACGGCGCCGATGATGCCTGCGCCTGCCCGCGATGAGCCCTGCAAGGATGGCATCCCCCACCCGCATCGTCGCCGAGATCGATCTCGATGCCCCCGGCCGGACGCTGGGCTGGCTCAGCCTGCCCCATTCGGTCACCCGCTCGGCCTATGGCGAGATCCGGATCCCGATCGCCTGCCTGGCCGGCAGCCGCGGCCCCACCCTGCTGCTGATGGCGGGCAACCACGGCGACGAGTATGAGGGCCAGATCGCGCTGCTGAAGCTGATCCGGGAGCTGGACCCGGCGACGCTCGCCGGACGCGTCATCGTGCTGCCGGCGGCGAACCTGCCGGCGGCCCTGGCCGGCACGCGGGTCAGCCCGATCGACGGCGGCAACATCAACCGCTGCTTCGGCGGCGATCCCGAGCGCGGGCCGACCTGGGCCATCGCCCACTATATCGAGACCCGGCTGTTCCCGCTGGCGGACCAGTTCTGCGACCTGCATTCCGGCGGCTCCTCGCTGGACTACCTGCCTTTCGCCAGCGTCCATCAGGGCTCCGACCCGGCGCTCGACGCGCGCTGTCTGGCGGCGCTGAAGGCGTTCGCCGCACCGCTGTCGATCATCTGGAAGCTGGCGGAGGATGCGCGCTACTCGCCGGCCGCCGCCATGCGCCAGGGCGTGCCGGCGCTGGGTGGCGAGTTCGGCGGCTGCGGCCGGGTGTCGCGCCCGGCGCTGGCCATGCTGGAGGCGGGGCTGAGGCGCCTG
>CAZEQG010000191.1:0-6127 GCA_964514295.1 uncultured Alphaproteobacteria bacterium | reverse complement strand
GGTCAACCTGCGCTGGGCGATCGAGCGGGTGACGGCCGCCCTGTCGCCGCTGGCCCCGCCGGCGCGCACCGACGCCGCCTTCCGCCTGGCCGGCGAGATCGCCGACGAGGACGTGGCGATCAACCGCGCCATCGGCGACCACGGGCTCGCCCTGCTCAGCGACATCGCCGCCCGCAAGGGCCGGCTCAACGTGCTGACCCACTGCAATGCCGGCTGGCTCGCCACCGTCGACTGGGGCACCGCGACGGCGCCAATCTATCTTGCCCATGATGCCGGGCTGCCGGTGCACGTGTTCGTGGACGAGACCCGGCCGCGCAACCAGGGCGCCTTCCTGACCGCCTGGGAATTGCTGAACCACGGCGTGCCGCACACGGTGATCGTGGACAATGCCGGCGGCCACCTGATGCAGCACGGGTTGATCGACTGCGTCATCGTCGGCACCGACCGGGTGACAGCCGAAGGCGACGTGTGCAACAAGATCGGCACCTATCTGAAGGCCCTGGCGGCGGCCGACAATGGCGTGCCGTTCTTCGTCGCCCTGCCCTCGCCCACCATCGACTGGTCGATCCGCGACGGGCTGCGGCAGGTGCCGATCGAGCAGCGCGACGCCCGGGAGGTGACGCACATCGCCGGGCTGACCGCGGCCGGCGAGGTGGAGACCGTCCAGCTCACCCCGGCCGGCAGCCCCGCCCGCAACGATGCCTTCGACGTGACGCCGGCCAGGCTGGTCACCCGCCTGATCACCGAGCGCGGCAGCGCCCCGGCCAGCGCCGAGGGTCTCGCCGCCCTGTTCCCCGAACGCCGCGCGGCCGCCTGATGGCGAAGATCGAGAACCGCAAGCTGCGCCAGGCGCTGATCGACACCTGCCGGCGCATGAACGCGATGGGCATCAACCAGGGCACCTCCGGCAACGCCTCCGTGCGCGATCCCAAGGGCCGCGGCATCCTGATCACCCCGTCGAGCATGCCCTACGAAGACATGCGCCCGGCCGACATCGCCCTGATGGCCTTCGACGGGACCTGGAGCGGGCCGAGGCGGCCGTCGAGCGAATGGCGCTTCCACCTCGACATCCTGGCCAGGCGCCCGGATGCCGAAGCGGTGCTGCACACCCATTCGATGTTTGCCACCACCCTGGCCTGCCTGGGCCGCGACATTCCGAGCTTCCACTACATGGTGGCGGTGGCGGGCGGCGATTCGATCCGCTGCGCCCCCTACGCCACCTTCGGCACCGAGGCCCTGTCAGCCCATGCGCTGGCGGCGCTGGAAGGCCGCAAGGCCTGCCTGCTGGGCAATCACGGCATGATCTGCCTGGGCGACAGCCTGGAGCGCGCCCTCGCCCTTGCGGTCGAGGTGGAGACGCTGGCCGCGCAGTACTGGCGCGCCCTGCAGATCGGCCAGCCCGCCCTGCTCTCGGCCGCCGAGATGGCCGAGGTGCTGGCCCGCTTCCAGCGCATGCGCTACGGCCAGGCGCCGGAAGGGGAATAGGCCGGGGCGGATCGGGCGCGGCCGACCCCTGGCGGCTATTCGCCGCGCATGATCTGGCCGCGCGCCTCCTCGAACTTCTCCTCCAGCGCCTTGCGGATGCGGTGCTCGGAGACGTCGACGCCCTTGGCGGCGAAGTCCTTGGCGAGCTTCTCCACCACATCCTCGTCGCCCGGCCGGTCGAAATCGGCCTCGACCACGCTGCGCGCATAGCCCTCCGCCTCCTCGCCCGCGAGACCCAGCAGGCCCGCCGCCCACAGCCCAGCCAGCTTGTTGCGGCGTACCGTGACCTTGAAGCGCAGCTCCTGGTCCAGCTTGAACTTGCTCTCGAATTCCTTCTCGCGGTCGCTGAAGCCCGACATGGTTCCTCCGTTGGCCTGACGCGGCCTTATATCGGATGAAGCAGGGCGCCTGCCAAGCCGTGTCGTTGTTTCGTCATCCGGCCCTTGATATAGGTGGTCGCGATGCCAAGCCGCCGGCTTTCCGTCGGCGGCCTGGGCATCGTCTGTTTGAGGAGCCGCCAATGGCCCGCCGCCGCCGCATCTATGAAGGCAAAGCCAAGATCCTGTTCGAAGGGCCGGAGCCCGGCACCATCGTGCAGTACTTCAAGGACGATGCCACTGCCTTCAACAACCAGAAGAAGGGGATCATCACGGGCAAGGGCGTGCTGAACAACCGCATCTCGGAATACCTGATGATGCGGCTGGCCGAGATCGGCATCCCCACGCATTTCGTGCGCCGGCTGAACATGCGCGAGCAACTGGTGCGCGAGGTCGAGATCATCCCGATCGAGGTGGTGGTGCGCAACGTCGCCGCCGGCTCGCTGTCCAAGCGCTACGGCATCCCCGAGGGGCAGACCCTGCCGCGCTCGATCGTCGAGTACTACTACAAGTCCGACGAGCTGGGCGACCCGATGGTCTCGGAAGAGCATGTCACCGCCTTCGGCTGGGCCACCACCCAGGACATCGACGACATGCTGGCCCTGGCGCTGCGCGTGAACGACTTCCTGTCCGGGCTGTTCCTCGGCGTCGGCCTGCGCCTGGTCGACTTCAAGCTGGAGTTCGGCCGCCTCTACAACGAAGAAGAGATGCGCATCGTGCTGGCCGACGAGATCAGCCCCGACAACATGCGCCTGTGGGACATCCGCACCAACGAGAAGCTGGACAAGGACCGCTTCCGCCAGGATCTCGGCCAGGTCAAGGAAGCCTGGCAGGAGGTCGCCCGGCGGCTCGGCATCCTGCCCGAGGGCGGGCCGGCCGATCTCAAGGGCCCCAAGGTGATGCAGTGATGAAGGCGAAAGTGCACGTGACGCTGAAGAGCGGCGTCCTCGATCCGCAGGGCCAGGCCATCCAGCACGCCCTGGCCGGGCTCGGCTTCGGCGGCGTCGAGGGGGTCCGCCAGGGCAAGTACATCGAGCTGGAACTCGCCGAGAGCGACCCGGGCAAGGCCCGCGCCGCGGTCGAGGAGATGTGCCGCAAGCTGCTCGCCAACACGGTGATCGAGAACTACGCCGTCGAGATCGGCTGACCCGCCGCCCCGCCCGTGCGGCCGGCTCGGGATGAGGGGCTCAGGGTGAGGCGGAATGGGAGGGCGGAGGCAGCGTCGCCAAAGATCGCCATCCCCCCAGTCGCCTCATGGTGAGCTTAGTCGAACCATGAGGCGCGGCACCGTCCGTGCGGCCGCCTCCCCCTTCGTCTGGCTCAGGGTGAGGCGGGCTGGGAGGGTGGAGGCAGCGTCGCCAAAATCCATCGCCCTCCCAGTCGCCTCATGGTGAGCTTAGTCGAACCATGAGGCGCACCACCGCCGGTGCGGCCGCCTCCCCCTTCGTCCCTCGACAGGCTCGGGATGAGGGGCTCAGGGTAAGGCGGAATGGGAGGGTGGGGGCAGCGTCGGAAACGATCTCGGCCCTCCCAGTCGCCTCATGGTGAGCTTGGTCGAACCATGAGGCGCGGCACCGCCGCTGCCGCCTGCCCTAGCGCCAGCCGCGCCAGATCACCGTGTCGCCGGGTTTCAGGCCGATGCGCCGGGCGGTGCCGCCGTTCAGCTCCAGCACGCCGATCACCGGGCCGGGGGAAGGAACCGTCGCCTCCGACAGCGGCACGGTGCGTTCGGCGATGCCGGTCACGCGCCGGTCGGGGCCGATGAACACCATGTCCAGCGGCAGATAGGTGTTGCGCATCCAGAAGGCGGCCGGCTGCGGCGGGTGATAGGGGAACAGCATGCCGTGATCGGCCGGCATCTGGCGGCGGAACATCAGCCCCTGCGCCTGCTGGGCCGGGGTGATGGCAAGTTCGACCGTGAAGCGGTGGCGGCCGGTCGCGGTCTGCACCTCCAGGCTATCGGTCTGGAAACGCTCCTGCGCCTGGCCAGGTGAGACCAGGCCGGGGGCAGCGGCCAGCAGCAGGAACAGCAGGGCGAGCGCTCGCATCGCGTCAGTCCTTCAGCGCGGCCGCCGCGGCGGCGCGGATTTCCGGGCGCAGCGGCCCGGGATTGGGCGGGTCGGCCAGGGTGGTGAACCAGGATTCCGGCGGATTGCGGCCGCGCGAGTGGTTCCAGGAAAGCCCGCGCAGCACCGCCTCGGCCGGCGGCGGCAGGCGCTCCGGCGGCTCCAGCCCGCGCAGTTCGGCCCACAGCCCCGACCAGCAGCGGGCGACGGCATAGGGGTTGTAGCCGCCGCCCCCCAGCAGCAGCAGGCGCGGCGCCATGGTCTTCAGCGCCGCCACGGCGCGGCGGTAGGCGCCGTTGGACAGCATCATGCCGCTCTGCGGGTCCTCGGCCAGCCCGTCGCAGCCCGCCTGCACGACCAGCGCCTGGGGGCGGAAACGCGCCACCAGCGGCAGCACGGCCTCGGCCATCAGGAAATCCATCTCGCTGTCGTTGAAGCCTGCCGGAACCGGCAGGTTGCGCGCCATGCCGCCGCCCCGGTCGGCGAGCGCGCCGGTGCGCGGCCAGCGGTCCTGCTCATGGATCGAGACGGTGAGCACGCGGGCGTCATGGTGAAAGGCGTCCTGGACGCCGTCGCCGTGATGGGCATCGAGATCGACATAGGCGACGCGGGCCAGCCCCTGGTCGAGGAAGGCCAGGATCGCGAGTGCCGGATCGTTGAAATAGCAGAAGCCGCTCGCGCGGTCCGGGCGGCCATGGTGGGTGCCGCCGGCGGGGCTGTACACCATGCCGCCATCGCGCAGCAGGCGGGCGGCCAGCAGGGAGGCGCCGCAGGCGGTGGCCGGGCGGCGGAACACTTCCGGGAACACCGGGTTGCCGGCGCTGCCGATGTTGAAGCGGGCGGCCGTGGCGGCATCGACCGCGCCGGCCCGTTCCGCCGCCATCACCGCCGCCACATAGTCCGGGCTGTGGAACCGCTCCAGCTCCGCCGGCGTTGCGATCGGGCTGTCGAGGTAGAGATCGTCGGGCAGCCAGCCGAGCGCCCGGCACAGGTCGATGGTCACCGACACGCGCGGGATCGACAGCGGATGCTTCGCGCCATAGCGCGAGCGGCGGTAGATCTCCGACCCGATGAACAGCGCGGCCTGCATGCCCAGAAGCTAGGGGGCGGGCCGCCACTTGCCAAGGCGCCGGCAGCCCCGCCCGGCTAGCGCTCGGCCAGGGCCAAGCGCGCGCCCATGAGCGCGAAGGCCCCAGCAAAGGCCCGGCGCATCCAGGCAACCACGCCAGGCCGCCGCACCACATGGTCGCGCAGGGCCGCCGCGAACAGCCCGTAGAGCGCGAACACGGCAAAGGTCACCAGCATGAACACCGCGCTCAGCTCCAGCATCCGCGCCACCGGCTGCGCCTCGGCCACCGGCACGAACTGCGGCAGGAAGGCCAGGAAGAAGATCGACAGCTTGGGGTTGAGGAGATTGACCAGGATGGCCGACACGATCACCTGCCAGGCCGAGCGCGGGGTGACGTCAGGCTCCACGCTGAGGGCGCCGCGATCGCGCCAGGTGGCCCAGGCCATGTAGAGCAGATAGGCCACGCCGAGATATTTCAGCACCAGGAAGGCAAGCGCGCTGGCATGCAGCACCGCCGCCAGCCCCATCACCGCGGCCGCGATGTGCGGCACGATGCCGAGGGTGCAGCCGAAGGCCGCGATCAGGCTGGCCCGGGCCCCGCGCGACAGCCCGGCCGCCAGGGTGAACAGCACGCCGGTGCCCGGCGAGGCGACAACGACCAGCGATGTGATCAGGAACTCGACGCTCAACACGATCCTCCCTTGCAAGGCGGCCAGCCTAGCCCTGCCGGAGGGGCAGCGCCAGCCCCGCTTGCCAAGGCGCCGGCAGCCTGTCATGGTCCGGTCATCCGTCGAGGGGAGCCGCAGGCGCGCGGCTGAGAGGTTCCGGCATCCGGGACGACCCTTGGAACCTGATCCGGTTGGTACCGGCGTAGGGACAGGCGATGACCCGTGGCCTCTCCGCTTCCCCATTCCCGTTCTGGCGCCCGCTCAGCGTCGCCGGCGGACTGCTGCTGGCCTGGCAGGGGCTGGTGTGGCTGACCGGCGTGCCGCCCTTCCTGCTGCCCGGGCCTGGCAGGGTGGCGGCCACCCTGCTGGCGGAGGCCGGGCTGCTGGCTGGCCACGCCGCCATCACCCTGGCCGAGATCCTGGCCGGCCTCGCCCTCGGCGGCGCGCTCGGCGCCGGGCTGG
>CAZEQG010000190.1:0-6135 GCA_964514295.1 uncultured Alphaproteobacteria bacterium | reverse complement strand
CCAACCGGCTGGCGGTGCTCGGTGCCGCCCTCAGCGGGCAGCCCCAGCACTTCTCGACCCGCCTCGACATCTCCCGCACCTTCGCCCTGGTGGAGCGCGAGCGGCGGCTTTCCTTCAGCCTGGTGCCGGTGCGGCCGGCCGCCTTCTGCCGCCCCGTGGCACTTCCCGGCAGGCGCGGCGACCTGCGGCTGGAGCCGGAGCCCGGAGTGCAGGCGCTGGCCGGCTTTGCCGATCTGTCGGTCTCCCTGGCGCCGCCGCTGCGCCTTGGCGCCACCGCCGCCATCGCCGCCTCGGCCGAGGTGCAGGGGTTGGCGCCGGAACTGGCATGTGATGGCGACGGGCCGGTCGAGCTGCGCGATCCCGGCGGCCTCGCCTTCGACCTCGCCGATGTGGAGTACAGCAACAGCCTGGTGCCGATGCTGCTGCTGCCGGGCGGCCGGCTGGTGGCGAACGACCTGCCGCTATGGGCGGTGCGCCGCTGGCACCGGCTGATGATGGACCCGCCTGCGGGGCTGCATGCCGTCCTGCCCTCCGCGCTGGAGCAGCGGGCGGAGGCGGCGGTGCAGGTCGATGCCGCCGGCGGCGACAACTACTATCACTTCCTGCATGCGGTGGCCCCGCGCCTGCGCCAGGCCATCCGCCTGTGGCCGGACCGCCCCCTGCTCGCCGCGCAGGCGACCGCCGCCCAGCCCTTCTTCCGCGATCTCGCCGCCGGGGCCGGCATCCCGGCATCGCGCATCCTCGCCCTGCCGGAGGGCCGCTACCGCCACCCGGCGATCGGCGTGATCGACGGGCCGCATGCGCGGATCATGGCGCCTGAGACCATCTCCTGGCTGCGCGGTTGCCTGGGCGTACCGGAGCTGCCGGCCGGCCACCGCCGCCTCTACGTCTCACGCGCCAGGGCCAAGCGCCGCAGCCTGCTGAACGATGGCGCGATCAGCCGCGCGCTCGCCGCACGCGGCTTCGAGGCCGTGTTCCCAGAGGACCTGCCGATGGCCGCCCAGGCGGCGCTGTTCAGCCAGGCGGCAGTGGTGGTTGCGCCGCATGGGGCGGGACTGGCCAACGCGGTGTTCCTGCCGCCGGGCGCCCGGGTGCTGGAGCTGTTCGCGGCCTGCTACGTCAACCCCTGCATGTGGCTGCTGTCGGCCAGCCGCGGCCTGCGCTGGGCCTTCGCCGCATGCCCGGAGGTGGCGCCGGGCGGTCAGGCGCGCGACGATGTCTACCGGAACTTCCGGCTCGCCCCCGAAACGCTGCTGGACTACCTCGATCGCCTGGAGGCCATGCCATGACCCTGCCCCTCATCATGCCCTGGCGCGGCGTCTCGCCGCGCATCGCCCCCACCGCCTTCGTGGCCGCCACCGCGGTGGTGATCGGCGATGTCGAGATCGGCGAGGGATCCAGCATCTGGTTCGGCACGGTCGTGCGTGGCGACGTGAACCACATCCGCATCGGCGCCCGGGTGAACATCCAGGATGGCAGCGTCGTCCATGTCACCGGCATGGGCCACCCCACATTGATCGGCGACGACATCACCGTCGGCCACATGGCGCTGCTGCATGCCTGCACGCTGGAGAGTGGCTGCTTCATCGGCATGCAGGCCTGCGTCATGGACGGGGTGGTGGTGGAGAGCGGGGCGATGGTGGCCGCCGGCGCCCTGGTCACGCCCGGCAAGCGGGTCAGGCGCGGCGAGCTGTGGGCCGGCCGGCCGGCCAAGCTGATGCGCGAGCTGTCGCCGGAGGAGGTGGCGGAACTCGCCAACTCCCCCGACCGCTACGCCGCGCTGGCGCAGGCGTATCGCAGCGGCGGCTGAGGGCCGCCGTCAGGCGGCCCTGATCTGGCCCAGGAACTGATTCACCTGGGCCCGCAGCTCCTCGGCCTGGCGGCCCAGCACCTCGGCGGCCGACCTCACCCCTTCGGCGGCAGCACCGGTGGCGGCCGCCCCCGCCGTCACGCCGTCGATATTGGCCGAGACGTCACGGGTGCGCTGGGCGGCCTGCTGGGTGTTGCTGGTGATCTCGCGGGTCGCCGCCCCCTGCTGCTCCATCGCAGAGGCGATGGAGGTGGCGATCGCGGACACCTCGTCGATGGTGCCGCCGATGCGCTTGATGGCGTCCACGGCCTCGCGCGTCACCTGCTGCACGGCAGCGATCTGGGCGGAGATGTCCTCGGTCGCCTTGGCGGTCTGGTTGGCGAGGCTCTTCACCTCTGAGGCCACCACCGCAAAGCCGCGCCCGGCCTCGCCCGCCCTCGCCGCCTCGATGGTGGCGTTCAGGGCCAGGAGGTTGGTCTGGCCGGCGATGTCGCTGATCAGGCGCACCACCTCGCCGATCTTGCCGGCGGTCTCGGCCAGCCCCTGCACGGTGCCGTCGGTCTGGCGCGTCTCCTCCACCGCGCGGGCGGCGATCTGGCTCGCCCGCGTCACCTGCCGGGTGATCTCGTTGATCGACGCGCTCAGCTCCTCCGACGCCGCGGCCACCGTCTGCACGTTCGAGCTGGCCTCGGCGGAGGCGCCGGCGACCTTGCGCACCTGCTCGTTGCTGCTGTCGGCCGTCCTGGCCATGCCTTCCGAGGTCTCGCGCATCTGCCCCGAGGCCTGGCCAAGCGCGTCGAGGGCATGGCGGACCTGGGTCTCGAAGCCGCGGATATACTCCTCGACCAGCTTCTGCCGGCGTTCGGCCTGGCTGCGGCGCTCCTGCTGTTCGGCCTCGATGCGCTGCTTTTCGGCCGCATTGCGCTTGAAGGTGCCAAGCGCCTCGGCCAGCGCCCCGATCTCGTCGGTGCGCCCGGGGAAGGCCGCCTCGGCGTTCAGGTCGCCGGCGGCCACCCGCAGCATCGCCTCCTTGATCACGTGCAGCGGGCGAATCACCCGGGCCGTGATCGCCATCAGCGCGCCGACCACCAGCAGCACCGCCGCCAGCAGCAGGGAAAGGTCGGTCGCCAGGCCGCGCTGGGCGGCGGAACGCAGCTCGGCGGCGTGATCCTTCGCCGCCTCCAGGGCGGCCTCCGCCACCGTCAGCACCAGGGCCAGCTTCGGCACCACCACGCCGGTCCACTGCGAGGAGGTGATCTCCGGCTTTTCGCCGGCCAGCACGGCGGCCATCAGCCGGTTGCGCAGGCCCGTGTGCTCCGGCCCGAAATATTCGCGCCTAGCGGTCTCCATGGCCTGGCGGAAGGCGGGCGGCAGCGGCAGGCCGCTGGCCGCATCGCCCAGCGCCTGCCACAGCCCCTCGCTCATGGCCACATTGGCCGCATATTTCTGTTGCGCGTCGGGGGCAGCCTTGCCCTCGCGCAAGGTGATCGACACCAGCAGGGCGGCATCGCCCGCCGAGTTGCGGACCAGCCAGGCGAGGTGCTTGATGGTGAGCAGCGCGTCGACCAGCGCATCATCCAGCTTGATCAGCGTGGTCAGCCGGCCCGAAATACGGTCGAGCACGGTGATCATCGCCGTCGCCTCGCGCATGTAGTCATCGGCCAGCCCGGCGCGGCGCGCCTCCTTCGGCCGGCGCACCGCCTCCAGCGATTCGCCCTGAAGCTGGGTGAGTGCCCGGATGCTGCGCTGCAGTTCGGGCAGCAGCGCCTGCTTCTCCGGGAAGTCCAGCCCCTCCAGCAGCCCGGCGACCGCCCGTGCCGCCGGCATTTCGGCCGCCCGGTGGCCTTCGATGCGCTGCAGCGATTCGGCCACCACCGGCGCCGGGTCGACCAGCGCGGTGTTGGTCACCGCCCGGTCGGTGCGCAGATTGTGCATGGCCTTGAAGGCCAGGCTGGACGCCTCTGCCACCACCGCTATGCGGTTTGCCACGCCATAGCGCTGCCATGCCGACCACGCGTCCGCCGCGAGCTGCGCGAAGACAATCAGCGCCAGCACGACCACAACCGATCGCATCAGCGCCTTGGCCGACAGGGACTGGAACATCGGGCACCTCCACTATTGCCGACAATAGCCTGAAGTGATTAACGAATTCTATACGCTGCTGGCAGTCCCCGGCGGTCCAGATACTTGGAATTTACCATGAACTTCTTGGCCCGGCGGCCGTTCAGGGGGCCTCGCGAAGGGCGGCGGCGAAGCGGTCGATGGTGGTGACGGCGCTCATGGTGCGCATGGAGGCGATGGCCGCCTCGTGCGCGGCGCTGCTGAAGGCCGCGCAGCCATCCTCCAGCACGATGGTGTGGTAGTCGCGGACATGGGCGCCGCGCACGGTCGATTCGACGCCGCCATTGGTGACGATGCCGGCCACCGCCAGGGTCTCGATGCCGGCCTTGCGCAGCACCCAGTCCAGCCGGCTCATGTGGAAGGCGTCATAGGCCACCTTCTCGACCGCGAGATCGACCGGCTGCAGCGCCTCGACCACCTGCTGCCCCCAGCTCCCGGGCGCGAAATCGCCCTTGGCCAGGAAGGGCCTGAGCTGCCGGAGGTGATCGGAGATGAAGGGCTCGCCCGCCTTGCCGGGAACCAGGGTGAACAGGGTGGCGGCGATCCAGCCCCCCTGCCCGCGCAATGCCGCCGCCAGCGGGGCCAGCCGCGCCGGCAGGGCGGCGATGGCGGCCGCCGCCTGTCCGGCCCGGCCATAGGCACCCGCGGGGTGGATGAAGTCGTTCTGCAGGTCGCAGAGCAAAAGGGCGGTGCGGCGGGGATCGATCTGCATCGGCCGGCCTATCGCTCCAGCTTCGCCAGCACATACATGGTGTCATAGACCGGATAGTGCATGCGCAGCATCACCCGGTCCTCGTCGGCGCTGCACCAGGTCTCCAGGAAGGCGGTGCCGTCGGCCTCGTAGAGGCGTTCGTGCAGCGCCTCGAAGCGCCCGGCCGGCGTCTCCACCGTCTCGATCCCGACAAAGGCGGCCGACAGCGGCCACAGGCCGAGGCGCGGCGCGGTCGCGCCATTGTGCAGCGGCGAGCAGGTGGGCAGCGGCGACAGCCCCTGCACCCCGGCAGCCGCATCGTGGGAGATGCCGGCAGCATGCCACACGTCGAGCGTGACGGCATGGCTGAGAAAGGACTTGGCCGGGCTGGCCAGCGCCAGGCGCTGGCTGGAGCGGCCTTCGGACGGGCTCCAGCACTCGGCCTCGGCCATCGTACCCTCGAAGCGGAACCAGCCCGATCCCAACAGCCGGTCGTGCTGGCGGGTGCGCACGAAAGCCTCGATCGGGCGGAAGGCGCGGTCGACCGTCAGCGTCACGTCGCGCAGGATCTCGGTGTCGAAGATCTCCGAGACGGTGCGGGCCGTGCGCTGGCCGTCGCCATGCACGCTGACCCGGCAGGTCTCGCGCCCGCGCAGCGTTCCGGCTGGCGACAGGTAGTCGACGACATAGGCGAGGTCACGATGGCGCATGCGGCGTTTGCCCTGGCGAAGGAGAAGCGGCGGCGCCACACTACGCGCCCGATGACGCAGGATTCAATTCTCGCCGCGGCCGATGTCGTGGTGGTGGGGGCCGGCAGCGCGGGCTGCGTGCTGGCCGCCCGGCTGGCGGAAGCCGGACAGGCCGTAACCCTGGTCGAGGCCGGGCCCGACAGCCGCAGCCCGCTGCTGTCGGTGCCGCTGATGACCGGGGCGCTGCTGCGCGGCCACCGCTTCACCCGGCACTATGAGAGCGAGCCGGTGCCGGGGCTGAACGGCCGCCGGCTGGACTGGCCGCGCGGCCGGGTGGTGGGCGGCAGCGGCGCGATCAACGGCATGGTCCATCTGCGCGGCCTTGCCCATGACTACCGGCTGTGGGCGCAGCAGGGGCTGACGGATTGGAGCTGGGAGAAGGTGCTGCCGCATTTCCTGGCGGCCGAGGCGCGGCTGGAACCGGCCCGCCCGGGCTGGGACCACCCGCTCTACGAGGCCTTTCTGGCCGCCGCAGAGGCCGCCGGCCAGCCCCGCGCGCGTGACCTCAACGACGGCGAGTCCGCGGGGGCAGGGCGCTATCTGTTCAACATCCGCGGCGGCCGGCGCGCCCATTCCGCCCGCCGCTACCTCGACAGGGTGCGCGACCGGGTGAACCTGGTCGCCGGCGCCACCGTGACGGGGCTCACCTTTGCCGGGCGACGCTGCACCGGGGTTGCGGCCGAGCGTGGCGGCCGCCGCCTGGTGCTGCCGGCGCGGCGGATGGTGGTGCTGTGCGCCGGCGTGATCGGCTCGCCACAGCTCCT
>CAZEQG010000189.1:0-6160 GCA_964514295.1 uncultured Alphaproteobacteria bacterium | reverse complement strand
GGCAGCGACACCTCCCCGGCCGGCGCGGCATAGCGGATGCGGCGCAGATGCGGGTGGCCGCTGAGGCCGGCCATGCCGTTGATCGAGGCGAAGGCGATGTCGGCCGCCGCCAGCTTGGCCGCCACCGCCTCGAAGGGCTGGGCTGCGATGGCCGCGGCCAGGATGCCGTCGATCGCCGCCCGGTTCGCCACCCGCGCCCGGTTGGTGGCAAAGCGCGGATCGGCGGCGAGACCGGGCTGCCCCAGCACCCCCGCGCACAGGGCCGCGAACTCGCGGTCGTTCTGCACGGCGATGACCAGCGGCCGGCCCTCGGCGGTGGTGAAAGCGCCATAGGGCACGATGAAGGGGTGGCCGAAGCCGACCCGCCGCGGCTCCTGCCCGCTCGCCTCGTACTGCAGCAGGGGAACGGCGCAGAGTTCGGCCACGGCATCGAACATCGACACCTGGATCGCCGCCCCACGGCCGGAAACGCCGCGCGCGATCAGCGCCTCCAGCACCGCCTCATAGGCATAGAGCCCGGTCGCCACGTCCACGATCGACACCCCGACCCGCCCCGCCGCCTCGGGCGCGCCGGTGATGCTGGCCAGCCCCGCCTCGGCCTGGATCAGCAGGTCATAGGCCTTGCGCGAGGCCATCGGCCCGCTCTCGCCATAGCCGCTGATGGAACAGCAGATCAGCCGCGGATCGGCGGTGCGCAGCGCCTCGACCGGAAAGCCCAGCCGCGCCAGCGCGCCGGGCTTCAGGTTCTGCACCAGCACATCGGCCCGGGCGATGATCCGCCGCAGCAGGCCGGCATCCTGCGGCTGCGCCAGGTCCAGGGCGATCGATTCCTTGCCCCGGTTCAGCCACACGAAATAGGCGCTGTCCCCCCCGGCGAAGGCGTCGTAGCCGCGCGCAAAGTCGCCCTCCGGCCGCTCGACCTTGATCACCCGCGCCCCGGCATCGGCCAGGCGGCGGGTGCACATCGGCGCCGCCACGGCCTGTTCGAGGGCAACCACCAGCAGCCCGTCGAGCGGCCGGGCCATGGCTCAGGCCCTGGCGGCCTGGATCGCTGCCCACACCCGGTGCGGCGTCGCCGGCATGTCGATATGGCGGATGCCATATTCGGACAGCGCATCGACCACCGCGTTCATCACCGCCGGGAAGCTGCCGGCGCAGCCCGCCTCCCCGCAGCCCTTCACGCCCAGCGCATTGGTGGTGGCGGGCACCGAGTGGAAGGCCATGCGGAAGTCCGGGATGTTGTCGGCGCGCGGCAGGGCATAGTCCATGAAGGAGCCGGTGAGGAGCTGGCCATCGGCGTCATAGACCGTGTGTTCGAGCAGCGCCTGGCCGATGCCCTGGGCGATCCCGCCATGGAGCTGGCCCTCCGCCAGCAGCGGGTTGATGATGGTGCCGAAATCATTGACCGCGCTGTACTTCACAAGCTCGGTCACACCGGTTTCGGGATCGATCTCCACCTCGACGATGTGGCAGCCGTTGGGGAAGGTCGAGGCGCCATACTCGTAGGTCAGCGCCACGTCCAGGCTGGCGGGCACACCCTCGGGCAGGCCGCCCTGGCGCAGCCGCTCGGCCAGCTCGATGACGCCGATGCCGCGGTCGGTGCCGGCGATCTCGAAGCGGCCGGCCGCGAACGCAATGTCCTCCTCCGCCGCTTCCAGGACATGGGCGGCGGCCTGGCGGCCAATCTCGATCACCTTCAGCCCGGCCTCGCGGATGGCATTGCCGCTGGCCATCATCGAGCGCGAGCCGCCGGTGCCGCCGCCGGCGATGAGCTGGTCGCTGTCGCCCTGGAGGATGCGGATGCGGTCGAAGGGGATCTGCAGCGTCTGGCACAGCACCTGGGCCAGCGATGTCTGGTGGCCCTGGCCGTAGTCGAGGGTGCCGGTCACCATCGTCACCGTGCCGTCGGCCTCGAAGCGCACGCCGCCCATTTCCTTGGAGGGCGGGGCGGTCACCTCCAGGAAATCGCTGATGCCGATGCCGCGCAGCCGCCCGCGCGCCCGCGCCGCCGCCTTGCGCGCGGCAAAGCCGTCCCAGTCCGCAAGCTGCAGCGCCTTGTCCAGGATGGCCGGGAAATCGCCGCTGTCATAGGTCAGGCCCGAGGGGGCGGCGTAGGGGATCTCCTCCGGGCGGATGTGGTTCAGCCGGCGCAGCGCCACCCGGTCCAGCCCCATCTCGCGGGCGGCGGTGTCGATCAGCCGCTCCATGAAGTAGTTCGCCTCCGGCCGGCCGGCGCCGCGATAGGCGCTGACCGGGGTGGTGTTGGTGAACACGCATTTGGTCGCCACCTCGACCAGCGGCGTGCGGTAGACGCCGATCACGTTCTTCACGATGTTCAGCGTCGCCATCAGCGGGCTGACATGGCCGAGATAGGCCCCCATGTTGCCATAGCCGGTGACCCGCACGGCCAGGAAGCGGCCCTCGCGGTCCAGCGCCAGCTCGGCCGTCACCTGGTGGTCGCGGCCGTGGGTGTCCGACAGGAAGCTGCCCGACCGCTCGTCGGTCCACTTCACCGGCCGGCCCAGCAGCCGGGCGGCATGCAGCAGCGGCACATATTCCGGATAGGGCGGGGCCTTCATGCCGAAGGAGCCGCCAACCTGGCGGGTCAGCACCCTGACCTTCTCCACCGGCACCTTCAGCAGGTCGTTGGCCAGGCTGTTGCGCAGCCCGAAGGTCCCCTGGCAGCCGACATGCAGCACATAGCGGCCTTCGGCGGCATCGTATTCGGCGAGCGCCGAACGCGGCTCCATCGGCGCCACCACGACGCGGGAATTGTCCAGCGGCAGCCGCGTCACATGGGCGGCCGCGGCGAAGGCAGCGGCCACCTTCTGCGGATCGCCATAGAGGTAGTCGAGGGCGACATTGCCCGGCGCCTCGTCATAGAGCAGCGGGGCGCCGGGTGCTGCCGCCTCGGCGGCGCTGGCGACCGCCGGCAGGGGGTCGATGTCGAGCACCACCGCCTCGGCCGCGTCCTTCGCCTCGGCCAGGCTCTCGGCCACCACCACCGCCACCGGATCGCCGACGAAGCGCACCCGGTCGACGGCCAGCGACGGGCGCGGCGGCTTGATCATCGGGCTGCCGTCGCGGTTCTTGAAGGGCGGCATGCATTGCAGCGTGCCATACTCCCCAAGGTCGGCGGCGGTCAGCACGGCCAGCACGCCGGGCATGGCGGCGGCCGCTTCGGTATCGACGGCGCGGATCACGCCATGGGCATGCGGGCTGCGCACCACCACCGCATAGGCCTGGCCGGGCAGCGACAGGTCGTCGGTATACTGCCCCTTGCCTTCGAGCAGGCGGTTGTCCTCGTCGCGCGGCACCGGCTGGCCGACGCCGAACTTCTCGACCGCCCAGCCCGTCATGTCGTCAAGCGCCATCGTCGATCCTCTCCTTCAGGCCGCGGGCTTGCGTTCGATCAGCTCGATCTTGTAGCCGTCGGGGTCGACGATGAAGGCGATCACCGAGCCGCCATGGGCCATCGGCCCCGGCGGCCGCGGGATCGGCACCCCTGCCGCCGCCAGCCGCTCGCAGGTGCCATAGATGTCGGGCACGCCGATCGCCAGATGGCCGAAACCGGTGCCGATCTCGTAAGGCTCCTCGCGGCCCCAATTGTGCGTCAGCTCGATCACCGCATTGTCCTTCTCCTCGCCGTAGCCGACGAAGGCGAGGGTGAACTTGCCGGTGGGATAGTCCTTCTTGCGCAGCTCCTTCATGCCCAGGAGCGTGCAGTAGAAATGCAGCGACTTGTCCAGGTCCATCACCCGGATCATCGTGTGCAGAAGGCGGAATCCTTGGGTTTCTTCGGTCATCGTGGGTTCTCCTCGGCGTTCTCGTTAGCCCTTCGCCCGGGCCGCGGCAAGCCAGAAGGCGCCGGCGCCGGCCAGAGATATCGCGAACATGATCCACAGCACCGGGCCATAGCCGCCAACGGCCAGCCACACCGCACCGAAAGCGGCCGGGGCGATGGCACGGGCGAACAGCGATGGCGCGGCGATCGCGCCGTTCAGCGTGGCATAGGCCTCGCGGCCCACCATGTCGGGCACCGCCGTGCCGCGCACGATCGTCATGGTGCCGTTGCCCAGGCCGTAGAGGGCGGCGAAGACGAACAGCCCCGGCAGGAAGGAGGGCATGGCGATCAGCAGCAGCAGCGACAGCGGCAGGCAGGACACCGACAGCTTGCCCAGGCGCACGCCATCGAGCCGTCGGCCCAGCCAAAGCACGGCCAGCCGGCCGGCCACCTGCATCGGCCCGACGATGGCGAAGATGGCCACCGCCCAGGCGCTGTCGACCTCGGCATCGGTCAGCACCGGGATCAGGTGGAAGGTCATGCCGGTGAACACCGCGCCATAGGCGGTGAAGGACAGCGCGATCATCCAGAACACCGGCATCGCCAGGGCCCGGCGCAGCGGCGAGGCGCCGCCGGGCGCCGGCGGCATCGCCGAGGCCCTGGTGCCGCGCAGCATGACCAGATGGATGCCGGCGCACAGCAGCAGGTTCACCAGCCCCAGCACCACCAGCGTGTCACGCCAGCCGATGCGGTCGATCAGGAATTGCGACAGCGGGATGAACACGGTGCTGGCGAGCCCGCCCAGCAGCGTCATGGTGGTGATGCCCTTGCGGTACTGCGCGCCGAGATTGGCGGTGACCACGGCAAAGGCCGGCTCGTAGAGGGTAAGCGCCTGCATCGCCCCGATACCGGCATAGATGGCATAGAAGGCCAGCAGGTCCTCCACCTGCGACCAGGCGATCATCAGCAGCCCGCCGATCAGCGATCCGGCGGTCATGGTCAGCCGGCCGCCATGCCGGTCCATCCAGGCACCGACCAGCGGCGCCGTCACGCCTGCCGCCAGCAGGCCAATGGTGACGGCGGTCAGCAGTTCGGCCCGCGACCAGCCAAGCTCGGCCTGCATCGGCGCCACGAACACGGTGACGGCGTAGTAGAGCGTGCCCCAGGAGCACAGCTGCGCCAGGGACAGCCACCAGACCAGCCGCCAGGCCCCGGCGATCGGCGCATCGCTTGGAGTTTCGGGTGTCATGGCCGCCACACTGGCGGGCCGGCCCCGACCCTGTCAAAGGCCGGAATCGCAAGCCTCCCCCGACGCCGGCGCCACCCTTGGCTAGGCCTTGCGGCGGCGGTACTGGACCAGCGCCACCAGGGCGATCAGGGCGAGGCCGGGGATGTAGAACCAGTCCTTGGCCGGCCGGTCGGCGGGCAGCAGCACCTTGTCCAGGCTGTATCCGGCCTCCAGCCCGACGCGGCGCGCCGGGCTGCCGAAGCGCACATCGGCCACCTGCACCTGGCCGCCCAGCGCTGCGAGCCTGAGCCCGGCATCGGCCAGCCGCGCCCGCCCGTCGGCCCCCTGGCCGAGCGGCAGGCTGATGGTCTTGGTCACCTCGTCGCCCTCCAGCGTGGTGCCCGAGACCACCAGCACGATGCGCTCGCCCGGCGCCAGGCCATCGGCGATGGCGGTGGCACGGGCCCCCGGCTCCTCCCGGTAGGGCTCGTGGATCTGGTCCATGAACAGGCCGGGGCGGAACAGCATCAGGCAGGCCAGGAGCAGCAGCGCGCTTTCCCACACCCGCGAGCGGGTCACGAACCAGCCCATGCTGGCGGCCGAGAAGACCAGGATCGCCACGGTCGACATGGCGATCACGAGAACCGCCTCGATCCAGTCGCCGACACCGATGAACAGGAGCTGCGGGTTGAAGATGAACACGAAGGGCAGGATCGCCGTGCGCAGGCTGTAGAGCGTCGCCTGCAGGCCGGTGCGCAGCGGATCCTCGCCCGAAATCGCGGCGGCGGCGAAGCTGGCCAGCCCCACCGGCGGCGTCACGTCGGCCATGATGCCGAAGTAGAACACGAACAGATGCACTGCGATCAGCGGGATCGGGATGCCGGCCTGGGCGCCCAGCTCGACGATCACCGGCGCCATCAGCGTCGCCACCAGGATGTAGTTGGCGGTGGTCGGTATGCCCATGCCAAGGATCAGGCAGACCATGGCCGTCAGCAGCAGCATGATGATGACGTTGCCGCCGGACAGGAACTCCACCAGATCGGTCATCATCAGGCCCATGCCGGTCAGCGTCACCGTGCCGACGATGATGCCGGCCGTGGCCGTGGCGATGCCGATGCCGATCATGTTGCGGGCGCCCAGCTCCAGCC
>CAZEQG010000188.1:0-6190 GCA_964514295.1 uncultured Alphaproteobacteria bacterium | reverse complement strand
ACATGCCGGTGCTGGCGGTGTAATCGGCGCGGGTGGCCGGCCACGATGCCGCCTATGGGCTCACCCTGCTGGACAGCGCCGCCGGGATGCTGCGGGTGGCCCGGCTCGACCTGCCGGCGGGGGCGGCGGTCAGGGTGCGCATCCGCGCCCGCGACGTGATGCTCGCCCTGGCCCCGCCTGAAGGGATCAGCGCGCTGAACGTGCTGCCCGGCCGGGTTGCGGCAATCGGCGAGGGCGAGGCCGGCATCGTCGATCTGCGGCTCGACTGTGGCGGCGAGGCGCTGCTGGCCCGGATCACCCGCCTGTCGCTGGAAACCCTGGCGCTCACCCCCGGAACACCTGTTTTCGCGGTGCTCAAGACCGTGGCGCTCGACCGCCGCAGCCTGCTGCCGGGAGGCGAGGAGGGCTGACCGGCGGCCGACGGCAGCGCTTCCGTCGCGAAAGCTTCGCACTTCTTTGTCGACAATCGGCATTCGGCCGGCTACGGTCACCGCAAGAAGAGGGGCGACCGCCGCGGTTCGACGCGGCCGGTCCGCCCGCGGTTCATCGGGAAGGAAACGCTAGGGATGCCTCGTCCCCAGGCTTCGGCCGCGCTGTCACGCTTTACCGTGCTCGACCTGACCCGGGTGCGCTCCGGCCCCACGGCCGTGCGCCAGCTCGCGGACTGGGGCGCCAATGTGGTGAAGGTCGAACTGCCGGAGGCGCTGGACCAGGCCGACGGCATGGGCGGACCGCGCAACGGCCCCGACTTCATGAACCTGCACCGCAACAAGCGGTCGATCACGCTGAACCTGAAATCGCCGGAAGGTCTGGCCGCCTTCCGCCGGATGGCCGCCAGCGCCGATGTGGTGGTGGAGAATTTCCGCCCCGATGTGAAGGAGCGGCTGGGGATCGACTATGCCGCGCTGAAGGCGGTGAACCCGCGCATCATCCTGGCCAGCATCTCCGGCTTCGGTCAGGACGGGCCCTATGCCGAGCGGCCGGGCTTCGACCAGATCGCCCAGGGCATGGGCGGGCTGATGAGCATCACCGGGCTGAAGGGGCAGGGGCCGGTGCGCGTCGGCATCCCGCTGGCCGACCTCACCTCGGGCCTGTTCCTGGCGCTTGGCGTGCTCACGGCGCTGCTGGAGCGCGAGGTGTCGGGGGAGGGGCAGTGGGTGCACACCTCCCTGCTGCAGGCCCAGGCCTTCATGCTGGATTTCCAGGCCGCGCGCTATCTGGTGAAGGGCGAGGTGCCAGGCCAGGCCGGCAACAACCATCCCACCAGCATCCCGACCGGCGTGTTCCAGACCAGCGACGGCCACCTGAACCTCGCCACCACGGGCGAGCAGATCTGGCGGCGCTGCGTGAAGGCGATGGGCGTGCCGGAACTGGCCGAGCGGGCGGAATATGCCAGCATGGCCCAGCGCTCGGCCAACCGCGACGCGCTGAACGCCGAGCTGCAGGCGGTCTTTGCCACCGACACCACGGCGAACTGGGTGGAAAGGCTGAACGCGGCCGGCGTGCCCTGCGGGCCGATCTACAAGGTCGACCAGATGTTCGCCGACCCGCAGGTGCGCCATCTCGGCATCGCCGAGCGCGTGGAAGGGGCGGACTATTCGCTGATGGCCCAGCCGGTGCGCCTCAGCCGCACGCCGAGCCGGCTGGCGGCCCCGCCGCCAGAGCGCGGCAGCGCGACCGACGAGGTGCTGGCGGAGTTCGGCTTCTCGGCCGAGGAGATCGCGGCACTGCGCGCCGGCGGCCACATCTGAGGGAGAGTGCTTTCCGATGACTGACAAGATGCTGTCCGCCCGGGAGGGGAAGGTCGGGATCATGACCTTCAACAACCCGGACAAGCACAACGCGGTGTCCTTCGAGATGTGGGAGGCGGCCGAGAAGATCCTGGACGATTTCCTGGCCGACCCCGGGGTGCGCGTGATCGTGCTGACGGGGGCGGGCGGCAAGGCTTTCGTCTCCGGCGCCGACATTTCCAAGTTCGAGAGCGAGCGCGCCACGGAAGAGGCAGTGCAGCGCTACAATGCCCTGGTCGAGAAGGTATATTCCCGCATCTACCAGATGCCGAAGCCGACCATCGCGATGATCCGCGGCTACTGCATCGGCGGCGGCCTGAACCTGGCGATCTGCTGCGACATGCGGATCGCCACGGAGGGCTCGCGCTTCGCCCTGCCGGCGGCCAAGCTCGGCCTCGGCTACGGCTACAACGGCCTGCGCCGCTACATCGAGACCATCGGCGTCCCGGCCACCAAGGAGATCTTCTACACCGCCCGCCAGTTCAGCGCCGCCGAGGCCGACCGCTGGGGCATCCTGAACCGGGTGGTCAGCGATGCCGACCTGGAAAAGACGGTGATGGAGATCGCCGGCACCATCGCCGACAACGCCCCGCTCACGGTCTCGACGATCAAGCAGTGCACGGTCGAGATCCTGAAGAACCAGGCCGAACAGGACCTCGACAAGTGCAAGGCCCTGGTCGCCGCCTGCTTTGCCAGTAACGACTATGCCGAGGGGCGCCGCGCCTTCCTGGAGAAGCGCAAGCCCCAGTTCACCGGGACCTGAGCGCGCGATGGACGCCGTCTCCGCCGCCCTGACCATCCTGCGTACCACCTCGCTCGCCTCGGTGGTGAGCGAGGAGGTGACGCGGATGATCCTGTCGGGCGAACTCGATGCCGGGCAGCAGATCAAGGAGGTGGCGATCGCCGCCCGGCTCGGCGTCGGCCGGTCCAGCGTGCGCGAGGCCCTGCGTGCCCTGGAGGAGGCGGGGCTGGTGCGCATCGAGAAGAACCGTGGCGCCTTCGTGCGCGTGGTGACCGAGGCCGAGGCCAACGAGATGTATGTGGTGCGCGAGAACCTGGAGGGGCTGGCCGGCGAGCTGCTGGCGCCGCGCATCACCGAGGGCGAGCTTGCCGAGCTGCGCGAGCGGGTCGATGCGCTGGACGGCTATGCCACCCACGCCGATTTCGACCGCTACTTTCCGATGAACCTGAAATTCCACGACCGCATCTTCGAGATGGCGGGCAACCGCACGCTGCTCGACATCTACCGCCGGCTGACCAACGAGCTGCACACCTCCCGCCGGCGCGGGCTGCTGCGCGGCGGCGGCCTGTCGGTGTCGAACACCGAGCACCGGGCGATCGTCGAGGCGCTGGCGACCCGCGATCCGGCGCGGGCCGGCGAGGCGATGCGCCACCACGTGCGCTCGGGCGGCGACCGCATCATCCGCGCCGCCGCCTTCGCCGACGAGCGCGCGGCCTGACCGGCGGCGGCGATGAAGAACATCAAGGAATCCTGGAGGAAACACGCATGGCCCGGATCAACCACATCGCCCTCAAGGTCGATGACATCGAGAAGACCAGCCGGTTCTACGAGGAGGTCTTCGGCTTCCGCCATGTGAACACCGTGCTGCGCAAGGGCCGCACCGGCGATCACGTGTCGCGCCATCTGACCGATGGCTACATGGACCTGACGCTGATGAAGTATGACAGCGAAGGCGCCTCGGAGGCCGATCTGGCGGGGCCGGCCCCCTGCATCCATCATTTCGGCATGGAGGTCGACGACCCCGAGGGGCTGGCCGAGCGCATCCAGGCCCTGGGCGGGGAGGTCGTCAGCGACCCCGGCCATGTGCCGATCAAGTTCCGCGCCCCGGGCGGGCCGGTTGCCGAGGTGGTGCCGGCGGGCCGCTACGACAAGCAGACGCTTGCCGGCGGCGTGCACGGCAAGGTGCTGGGCTAGCCCGGCGATGTCGCATCTGGTGCTGTCCGGGCTGTCCAAGCGCTATGGCGAGACCACGGTGCTCGACGGTGTCGACCTGTCGGTCGAACGCGGCGAGCTGGTCTGCCTGCTGGGCCCCTCGGGCTGTGGCAAGACCACGACGCTGCGGCTGATCGCCGGCTTCATGGAGCCGAGCGCCGGCGAGATCACGGTGGGCGGCAAGGTGGTGTCGCGGCCGGGTGCGGCCCTGCCGCCCGAACGCCGGGGCATGTCGATGATCTTCCAGTCCTATGCCCTTTGGCCGCACATGACGATCGCGCAGAACGTGGCCTATGGGCTGACCCTGCGCCGGGTCGAGAAGGCCGAGCAGGAGCGCCGGGTGCGCGCCATGCTGGCGGCGGTGAAGCTGGAGGCGCTGGCGGACCGCTATCCGGGAGAATTGTCGGGCGGCCAGCAGCAGCGCGCCGCCCTGGCCCGCGCCCTGGTGGTGGAGCCGGAGATCCTGCTGCTGGACGAGCCGCTGTCGAACCTGGATGCCACCCTGCGCGAGGAGATGCGCTTCGAGGTGCGCCGCCTGCACGATGCCTTCCGCTACACCACCGTCTACGTCACCCATGACCAGGCCGAGGCGATGACGGCGGCCGACGTGATCGTGGTGATGAACCAGGGCCGCATCGAGCAGCTCGGCTCGCCCGAGCAGGTCTATTCCCGGCCGCGCACCGCCTTCGTCGCCGGCTTCCTGGGCGGGGCGAACATCCTGAAGGGCAGGGCGGTGGACGGCCAGCGCCTCAGCGTCGGCGGCCATCTGCTGCGCTGCGCGGAGAGCGGCCTGGAGGCGGGGGCGGCTGGCGCCATGTCGATCCGCTTCCACGAGGTGCAGGTGCGCGAGCAGGAGCCGGGCCCGGCAGAGAACTGCCTGCCCGCCCGGGTGATCCGGCAGACCTTCCTCGGCTCGCTGCGCGACATGGCGCTGGAGCTGGAGGATGGCACGGTGATCCGCGCCTCGGCCCGGCCGGACCTGGCAGTGCCAGCCGATTCCCACGTGTGGGTGGAACTGCCGCCCGACCGTTGCCGGCCGCTGCTCGCCTGAGTGCGGCGGCCCAAGAAGAACAAGAACGCGAAACCAGCGTAAAGACAGGAGGAACCATGATCGGCAAGCTTTTGGCCGGTGCCCTGGGGGCGGTTGTCGCCGCCGGCCTGGCATATGGCCCGGCGCCCGCCGCGGCCCAGAAGAACGTCTATTCGATCACGCCGGAGCTCGAGGCCGCGGCCAAGAAGGAAGGCAAGGTCGTCTACTACACCTCGGTCGATCTGAAGGTCGCCGAGGCGGTGGCCCGCGCCTTCGAGAAGCGCTTTCCCGGCATCAAGGTGCAGGTCGAGCGCAACGGCGCCGAGCGCCAGTTCGCCAAGATCGGCCAGGAATATTCCAGCCGCATCTACAATGTGGACACGGTGAACAGCTCCGACGCCGCGCATTTCATCTACTGGCAGCGCGAAGGCTGGCTGGCCGCGGCCCTGCCCGAAGAGGTGGCCAAGCGCTATCCGGCCGGCTCCTACAGCGAGGAAGGCTACCACGCGCCCTGGCGCGCCGGGCTGTCGGTGATCGCCTACAACACCAAGATGGTGACCGCCGCCGAGGCGCCGAAGAGCTTCCAGGACCTGCTCGACCCGAAGTGGAAGGGCAAGCTGGTGAAGGCCCATCCCGGCTACAGCGGCACCATCCTGACCTCGACCTTCCAGATCTCGCGCGATCTCGGCTGGGATTACCTGGAGAAGCTGGCCGCCCAGCAGGTGATGCAGGTGCAGTCCTCGACCGACCCGCCGCGCAAGGTGATCGCCGGCGAGCGCCCGGTGATGGCGGACGGCAACGAGTACAATGTGTTCCTGGAGCAGGACAAGGGTGCGCCCATCGCCATCGTCTATCCGACCGAAGGCACGCCCCTGGTGATCGGCCCCTCGGGCATCATGAAGAACGCCCCGAACCCGAACGCCGCCCGGCTGTTCCATGCCTGGTCCTTCTCGCTGGAGGCCCAGCAGCTCGCGGTCACGCTCGGCGGCCTGCGCAGCTTCCATCCCGACGTGAAGGAGCCGGCCGGCCGCACGCCCCTCAGCAGCATCAAGCTGATGAAGGACGATCCGGTAGCCGTCGACAAGCAGGTCGAGGAGATCAAGGCGCGCTACACCCGCTACTTCAAGACCTGACGCCAACATCATGACGGATATTGCATTGCCCGCATCGGCGATGCGTCCGGCGGGGACCGGCAGGGATTTCTCCCTGCCGGTCCTGGCGGCGACGGCGCTGTTCCTGGTCGCCCTCATCGGGCTGCCGGTCGCCTGGCTTGCCGCCTTCGCGGTGACCGACCGCGCCGGCGCGCTGACACTCGGCAACTTCGCCACCCTGCTGGGCGATCCCGCGCTCACCGATCCGCTGATCACCACGCTGGTGCTGTCGACCTCGGTCGCGGTGGCGGCGGCGGCGGTGGCG
>CAZEQG010000187.1:0-6193 GCA_964514295.1 uncultured Alphaproteobacteria bacterium | reverse complement strand
GGTGGACCGGCTGGCGGTGTTCCGCGCCGGGCTGGCGATCGGTGCGGAGGGCCGGCCGGCGCTGGGGCCGCTCGGGCTGGCCAGCCTCGCCGAGGGTCCGCGCTTCCGGCTGCATCTGCTATCGCCGCTGGGCGGCGACGTGCTAGAGACCTGGACCCGCGAGGCGTAAGGTCCGTTCATGTTTACCGGCATCATCACCCATATCGGCCGGGTGGCCGAGATCACCCCCGCTGGCGCTTCGGGGGACATGGCGATCCGCATCGCCACCCCCTTCGATGCCTCGGATCTGGCGATCGGCGCCTCGGTCAGCCTGTCGGGCGCCTGCCACACGGTGGTGGCGCGCGATGCCGGCGGCTTCCTGGTGCAGACCTCGGCCGAGACCCTGTCGAAGACCACCCTGGGCGGCTGGACGGTGGGCAGCGCGGTCAACCTGGAACGCTCGCTGCGCCTCGGCGACGAGCTGGGCGGCCACATCGTCAGCGGCCATGTGGACGGGGTGGCGCGGCTGGTCTCGCTGGTGCCGGAGGGCGGCAGCCACCGCCTGACCATCGAGGTGCCGGCCGATCTCGCCCGTTTCATCGCGCCCAAGGGATCGGTCGCCCTCGATGGCATCTCGCTCACGGTCAATGCCGTCGACGGCGCCTGCTTCGGGGTGAACATCATCGCCCATACCTGGACCCACACCACGCTGCACGCGCGCCGGCCGGGCGACGGGCTCAACCTTGAAGTCGATCTGCTGGCGCGCTACGTGGCGAGACTGAACGAATTTCCGATGCCGAGGGCAGCATGAGCGCGCTGGCGCCGATGAAGCGGTTTCACAGCCACGAGGCGATCTCCTCGATCGACGAGATCGTGGAGGATGTCCGCAAGGGCCGGATGGTGATCCTGATCGACGACGAGGATCGCGAGAACGAGGGCGACCTGGTGATCCCGGCCGAGATGGCGACGCCGGAGGTGGTGAACTTCATGGCCCGCTACGGCCGCGGCCTGATCTGCCTGGCGCTGACCAGGGAGAGGGTCGACCAGCTCGGCCTGCCGCTGATGCCGCGCAAGAACACCACCCGCCACGAGACCGCCTTCACCGTGTCGATCGAGGCGCGCGAGGGGATCTCGACTGGGATTTCCGCCGCCGACCGGGCGCTGACCATAAGGACCGCGATCGATCCGGCGCGCGGCCGCGACGACATCGTCACCCCCGGCCATGTCTTCCCGCTGGTGGCGCGCGACGGCGGCGTGCTGGTGCGCGCCGGCCACACCGAGGCCGCCGTCGACATCGCCCGCCTCGCGGGGCTCAACCCCTCGGGCGTGATCTGCGAGATCATGAACGATGACGGCACCATGGCGCGCCTGCCCGACCTGGTGCAGTTCGCCCAGCGCCATGGCCTGAAGCTCGGCACCATCGCCGACCTGATCGCCCATCGCCGGCGCACCGAATCGATCGTGCGCCGCAGCCTGGAGACCCAGCTCCGCACGGCCCATAGCGGCGACTGGCGGATGATCGTCTATGTCAACAAGGTGGCCTATGCCGAGCATATCGCCCTGGTGAAGGGCGACATCACCAGTGCCGATCCGGTGCTGGTGCGCATGCATGCGCTGAACGTGCTGGACGATGTGCTGGGCGATGGCAGCGGCGGGCGCGGCGGCGAGCTTCAGGCGGCGATGGCTGAGATCAACAGGGCCGGGCGCGGGGTGGTGGTGCTGATCCGCGAACCCCACCCGACCGCGCTGTCGGACCTGATCCGCAGCCGCCTCAGCGGCGAGGCGGCCGGGGCGGAACTGCGCGACTATGGCATCGGTGCCCAGATCCTGCTCGACCTCGGCGTCAGCCAGATGGTGCTGCTGTCCAACAGCATGAAGACGATCGTCGGGCTCGACGGCTACGGCCTGTCCGTGATCGACCGCCGCCCGCTGCCGAAAGCCTGATCGCATGCCCCATGTGCTGATCGTCGAGGCGCGCTTCTACGACGAGCTGTCGGATGCCCTGGTGCGCGGCGCCGAGGCGGTGCTGGACGCCGCCGGGGCCAGCCATGAGCGGCTGACCGTGCCCGGCGCGCTGGAGGTTCCGGGTGCCATCCGCATGGCGGCCGATTCCCGCCGCTTCGACGGCTTCGTCGCCCTGGGCTGCGTGATGCGCGGCGAGACGACGCATTACGAGCATGTCTGCACCGAAAGCGCGCGCGGGCTGATGGACCTGACGGTGCGTGACCGGCTTGCCATCGGCAATGGCATCCTGACCGTGGAGGACGAGGCGCAGGCGTGGGAGCGCGCCGATCCGGCTCGGCTGGACAAGGGGGGCGGGGCGGCCAGCGCCTGCCTGGCGATGATCGGGGTGAAGGCGCGTTTCGGGCTGCCGGCGCGATGAGGGGCACGGCGCGGCGCAGCGTGGCGCGGCTGAACGCGGCGCAGGCGCTCTATCAGCTCGAAATGACCGGTACCCCGGTCGACCGGGCGCTTGCCGACTTCATCACCCATGACATGGGCCGTCAGGACGGGGAGGATGGCGACCCGATCGCCAGGGCCGATGCCCGTCTGATGAGCGACCTGGTGCGTGGCGCCTGGCTGCGCAAGGACGAGCTGGACGGCATGATCGCCGCCTGCCTGGCCGAAGGCTGGACGCTGGAGCGGCTGGAACTGGTGATGCGCGCCATCCTGCGTGCGGGCTGCTATGAGATGACCCAGGTCTCCGAGGTGCCGGCCAAGGTGATCATCAACGAGTATGTCGACCTGACCCACGCCTTCTTCGCCGGCAAGGAGCCGGCATTCGTCAACGCCGTGCTCGACCGGGTGGCCCGGCTGGTCCGGCCGGAGGAGATGGGTGTCCCCCCCCCCGCTTGACGAGTTCGCCCGCATCGCCCGCTTCTTCGCGCCGCTGGCGGCAGGCTTTCCCGGCGCCCTGAACCTTGTCGACGATGCGGCGCTGATCGCCTGCCCGGCCGGACGGGAACTGGTGGTGACCACAGACGCCCTGGTCGCCGGCGTGCATTTCCTGCCCGATGACCCGCCGGAGACGCTGGGCCGCAAGGTGCTGGGGGTGAACCTGTCGGACCTTGCGGCCAAGGGGGCGGAGCCACTGGCCTATACGCTGGTCACCGCCCTGACCAGGGCGGAGGGCGAAGCCTGGCTCGAAGGGTTTGCCGCCGGCCTGGCGGCGATGCAGGCAGAGCACGGCATCCAGCTTGCCGGCGGCGACAGCGTGTCCACCCCCGGTCCGGTGATGCTGTCGGTCACCGCCTTCGGCACCGTGCCGGCTGGCGCGATGATCGGGCGCGGGGGCGCCCGCCCGGGCGATGGCATCTATGTCACCGGCACGCTTGGTGACGCGGCGCTGGGGCTGAAGGCGATCCGCGGCGGGATCGCCGATGCCGGCGGCTTTCTCGCCGGCCGCTACCGCTGCCCGCAGCCGCGCACGGCGGTGGGGCCGGCGCTGCGCGGCATCGCCTCGGCGATGATCGACGTTTCCGACGGGCTGGTGGCAGATCTCGGCCATCTCTGCGCGGTGTCCGGCGTCAGCGCCGAGGTCGAGGCGGGGCTGCTGCCATTGTCCGCGGCCGCGCGCCCGCATGCCGGCGATCTTGCCGCGGTGCTGTCCGGCGGGGACGACTATGAGCTGCTGTTCACCGCCAGCGACCGGCGGCCGCCGCCCGCCGCCATCGCCGGCATCCCGATCACCCGCATCGGGCGGATCGGTGGCGGTGCCGGGGTCAGGGTGCTAGATTCCGCCGGGGGGCTGATCGCGGTGCCAAGGGGCGGCTGGAGGCATTTCTGAAGATCATCGTGATCCTGGTGGTGCTGCTGGCGGTGCTGGGTGGCGGCGGCTTCGCGGCCTACAAGGTGTTTCCCGAACAGGTGGGCGGCTTCGTTGCCGAGATGATGAAGCCCAAGCCCAAGGAGATCATCACCGACATCATCGACCTCGACCCGATCAACCTGCCGGTGTTCGAGGGCGGCACGGTGCGCCGCTTCTACGTGATCCAGATCAGCCTGGAAACCTACCGCGACAATGGCGGCAGCGACAGCGTGCGCGCCCAGGTGCCGCGGATCGTCGACGGCTTCATCAAGTACCTGACCGCCCTGCAGGAACGCAATCTTCGGCCGGGCTTCGGCAACCTCGATTTCATGCGCGAGAGGCTGGTCAAGGTGGCGACCGAGATCGTCGGCCCCGACAAGGTGAAGAACGTGCTGTTCCAGAACGTCTTCGAGCGGCCGCTGTAGCCCGCGCCGGGCAGCCGTGCCATGCAGGAATCTCTGGCGACGGCCCTGGCCGTGCGGTGGTAATGCCATGGCCATGACATCTGCTGCCTCCGCCGCCGCCCGGCCAGACCCCACCCGTCTCAACGTGTTCCTTCTGGCCTGCTGCCAGGCGCTGTCGATGACCGGCATGTCGCTGGTGATCACGGTCTCGGCCCTGGTCGGCAGCCTGCTGGCACCCGACCGCGCCTATGCCACGCTGCCGGTTGCGGTCCAGATGACCGCCACCATGCTGACCACCATCCCGGCCTCGCTTCTGATGAAGCAGATCGGCCGGCGCCCGGCCTTCATGCTGGGGGTGCTGATCGGCATGGCCGGGGCCAGCCTGTGCGCGACCGCGATCTTCTCCGGCGATTTCGTGCTGTTCTGCGCCGGGCAGGCGATGATGGGCTCGGCCCAGGGCTTTGCCATGTACTACCGCTTTGCCGCCGCCGATACGGCCAGCCCCACCTTCCGGCCGAAGGCGATCTCGCTGGTGATGGCGGGGGGCGTGGTCTCCGGCCTGCTGGGGCCGCAGATCGCCACCTGGACGCGCGACCTGTTCGCGCCCGTGCAGTTCGCCGGCAGCTTTGCCGCGATCGCCGTGCTGTGGACGGTGCCGCTGCTGCTGCTGGCCTTCGTGCGCATTCCCCGCCCGAGCGAGGCGGAGCGGCGCGACAGCGGCCGGCCCTTCGCCTTCATCCTGGCCCAGCCCAAGCTGTGGGTGGCCATGGGCGGCGCGGTCATCGCCTATTCGGTGATGAACTTCCTGATGACCTCGACGCCGCTGGCCATGGTGGCGTGCGGCCACAGCTTCGCCGATGCGGCGCTCACCATCCAGGGCCATGTGCTGGGCATGTTCGTGCCGGCCTTCTTCACCGGCTCGCTGATCCAGCGCTTTGGCGTGATGCGGGTGATGGCGGCCGGTGCGGTGCTGATGCTGGGCTGTGCGCTGGTCAACCTGACCGGGCTGGATCGCTGGCAGTTCCAGCTCTCCCTCCTGCTGCTGGGCGTGGGCTGGAACTTCCTGTTCGTCGGCGGCACCACGCTGCTCGGCGAATGCCACAGCCCGGCCGAGAAGGCCAAGGTGCAGGCGATGAACGACTTCGTCGTGTTCTCCACCGTCGCCGTCACCGCCTTCAGCTCCGGCTGGCTGCACGAGCATCTGGGCTGGGCGGCCATGAACATCGCCACCATCCCGTTTCTCCTGGTGGCGCTGGCGCTGATCGCCATGCAGGCGGTGCGCAAGCCCCGGGCGGCGTAGCGCTGGCGGCGGCCGCCGCCGCCAACCCCGTTGCCTATGGGGATTTTTCTGTTATGGTCCGCGCCGCTTCGGCGGGGCGGCCGACGCAGATGCTGTCGCTCGCCCCCGTCATTTCAGCTTCGAACGCGATCGAAGGCAGGAGTCCATGTCCGGCACGCATCTTTTCGTGATTGGCTGCGGGGTGCTCGCCCTGCTTTACGGCGCCTATGCCTCCCGCCAGGTGCTCAGCGCCCCGGCGGGCAATGAGCGTATGCGCGGGATTGCCGCCGCCGTGCAGGAAGGCGCCAGCGCCTATCTGAACCGGCAATACGTCACCATCGGCATCGTCGGCGTGATCGTCGCGGTCATCCTGTTCGCCACCCTGGGCCTGACCGTCGCGGCGGGCTTCGTGATCGGCGCGGTGCTGTCGGGCGTTGCCGGCTATATCGGCATGAACGTGTCGGTGCGCGCCAATGTGCGCACGGCCGAGGCGGCGCGCCACGGCATGGCCCCGGCGCTCGACATCGCCTTCAAGGCGGGCGCCATCACCGGCATGCTGGTGGTGGGTCTCGGGCTGCTGGGTGTCGCGCTCTACTACTTCGCGCTGAAGAGCGCGGGGATGGACCTGCGCAAGATCGTCGAGGCGCTGGTCGCGCTCAGCTTCGGCGCCTCGCTGATCTCCATCTTCGCGCGCCTGGGCGGCGGCATCTTCACCAAGGGGGC
>CAZEQG010000186.1:0-6198 GCA_964514295.1 uncultured Alphaproteobacteria bacterium | reverse complement strand
GATGCCGTCGAGGCCGGCCATCAGCATGGCGGCATAGGTCAGGTAGGGGTTGCCGGCGGGATCGGGGAAACGCACCTCGACGCGCTTGCCGTTGGGCGAGCTGACATGGGGGATGCGGCAGGAGGCCGAGCGGTTGCGCGACGAATAGGCCAGCAGCACCGGCGCCTCGAAGCCCGGGATCAGCCGCTTGTAGCTGTTCGTCGTGGAGTTTGAGAAGGCGTTGATCGCCTTGGCATGCTTGATGATGCCGCCGATGTAGTAGAGGCACGTCTCCGACAGGTCGGCATAGCCGGAACCGGCAAACATGTTCTTCTTCTTCTTCCAGATCGACTGGTGAACATGCATGCCAGAACCGTTGTCGCCCTTGATCGGCTTCGGCATGAAGGTGGCCGTCTTGCCATACTGATGGGCAACCATGGAGACCACATACTTGTAGATCTGCATGGCATCGGCGCACTTCACGAGCGTCGAATACTTGATGCCCAGCTCATGCTGCGAGGGGGCGACCTCGTGGTGGTGCTTCTCCACCTCCACGCCCATGGCCTGGATGGTCGAAACCATCTCCGAGCGCATGTCCTGCCCGCTGTCGACCGGCGGCACCGGGAAGTAGCCGCCCTTGATCGGCGGCCGGTGGCCCATGTTGCCCTCCGGATAGGCCTTGCCGGAGTTGTAGGGCCCCTCTTCGCTGTCGAGATGGTAGTAGCCTTCCTGCATGCCCTGCTTGAAGCGCACGTCGTCGAACACGAAGAATTCGGCCTCTGGCCCGAAATAGGCCACGTCGCCGATGCCGGTGGAGGCGAGGTAGGCCAGCGCCTTCTTGGAGATCGAGCGGGGGTCGCGGTTGTAGGGCTGCCCGGTCGAGGGTTCGGCGACGTCACAGAACAGGATCATCGTCGGCTCGGCCGTGAAGGGGTCCATCACCGCCGTCTCAAGGTCGGGCAGCAGGGTCATGTCGGATTCGTTGATCGCCTTCCAGCCGGCGATCGAGGAACCGTCGAACATGAAGCCCTCGGTCAACGAAGATTCGTCGACAGTGACGACGTGCTGCGACAGGTGCTGCCACTTGCCGCGCGGATCGGTGAAGCGAAGATCGACGTACTTGACGTCATTCTCCTTGATCATTTCCATAACTTTTTTCACGTCGGACATGTCTCGATTCCCGTTCCTCTTGACGTTTGTTTCACCCGATGACGGTCGGCCTTGGCCGGACCGGGACCTTCCTCAAGGTCAGATCGCGTCGCCGCCGCGCTCGCCGGTGCGGATGCGGATCGCCTCATCCACCGTCGACACGAAGATCTTGCCGTCGCCGATGCGCCCGGTGTGGGCGGCCTGCTGGATCGCCTCGACGGCGCGCTCGACCAGCGTGTCCTCCATCACCACCTCGATCTTCACCTTCGGCAGGAAATCGACCACGTATTCGGCGCCCCGGTACAGTTCCGTGTGGCCTTTCTGGCGACCGAAGCCCTTGGCCTCGATCACCGTGATGCCCTGGATGCCGACCTCATGGAGCGCTTCCTTCACCTCATCGAGCTTGAAGGGCTTGATGATGGCTTCAACCTTCTTCATGGCGTTCGATCTGGCTTTTCATTGTGGATGGGCCGCCTGGGCCACGGTGCCATCATGCTGGCAAGGGCCGTGCCACTTCCCGGGCAAGGCGGTGGGCGGGTTCTGTGCCGCCTGCCCGTTTTCTCGCCAAATGACCTGGCGAAAAAACAACCATATGACTAAAAATTAGTCATCGCAAGACATCGCGGATTCGCGACATCGCCCGCCGGATGTTCTCCGTGGAGTTCGCGTAGGAGAACCGCAGATACCCCTCGCCATGCGCGCCGAAGCTGGTGCCGGCGATGACGGCCACGCCCGCCTCCTCCAGCAGGCGGGTCTGCAGCGCCTTGCAGTCCATGCCGGTGCCGGCGACGTTCGGGAAGGCATAGAAGGCGCCGCCCGGCTCGACGCAGCGGAAGCCCGGGATCTGGTTCAGCTCCGACACGATCACCCGCCGCCGCTCGGCGAAGGCCGCGACCATCGCGCGCACGGCGTCCTGCGGGCCCTCCAGGGCGGCGATGCCGGCATACTGTGCCGCCGCATTCACGCAGGAATGGCAGTTCACCGCCAGCCGCTCGGCCTGGGCTGCCAGCGCCTTCGGCCATACCGCATAGCCCAGCCGCCAGCCGGTCATGGCATAGGTCTTGGACCAGCCATCGAGCATGATCACGCGGTCGCGCAGGGCCGGGTAGCCGAGCAGGCTGACATGCTCCTTGCCATCATAGAGTATCTGGCCGTAGATCTCGTCGGACAGGATGGCCACGCCGGGATGCCTCTCCAGCCCGGCGGCGAGCCTGTCCATCTCGGCCCTGGGCACCACCCCGCCGGTGGGGTTGGCCGGGCTGTTGATGATGATCAGGCGGGTTGCCGGCGTGATCTTGGCCAGCAGCTCCTCGGCCGAGAAGGCGAAGCCGTTCTCCTCCTTCAGCACGATCGGCACCGGCCGGGCGCCGCTGAAGCGGATCACCGACTCATAGATCGGGAATCCGGGGTTGGGATAGATGATCTCCGCCCCCGGCTGGCCGAACATCATGATGGCGAAGAACATCGTCACCTTGCCGCCGGGCACCACCACCACATCGCCGGGATCGACCTCGACCGCCAGGCGGCGGTGGATGTCGGCGGCCACCGCCTGGCGCAGGGCAGGGATGCCGCCGGCCGCGGTATAGCCGTGATGGCCGTCCTTCAGCGCCTTGTTGGCCGCTTCCACGATGTGGTCGGGGGTGCGGAAATCAGGCTGGCCGATGCCGAGGTTGATGATGTCGCGGCCGGCCGCGGCGAGCTGGTTGGCGCGCGCCAGCACCTCGAAGGCGGTTTCGGTGCCGAGCACAGAAAATCTGTCTGCCAGTTGCAGCATTTTTGCCCTTCTCCCCAATGGCGGGGCGGCACTATGACAGCGCCGCGAACGCGAAGGAAGCGGGGGGAAGGCAAGGCATGAAAGCGGGCAACAGCCTGATATCGGGGCTCGGCACCACCATCTTCGAGGTGATGTCGCGGCTGGCGATCGAGAACCAGGCGATCAATCTCGGCCAGGGCTTCCCGGATGACCGCGGGCCCGAAGCGGTGCTCGCCGCCGCGGCCGAGGCAGTCACCGGCCAGTCGAACCAGTATCCGCCGATGATGGGCCTGCCCGAGCTGCGCCAGGCCGTGGCCGCCCATGGCCGGCGCTTCTACGGCCTCGATGTCGACTGGCAGCGCGAGGTGCTGGTCACCAGCGGCGCCACTGAGGCGCTGGCCGCCTGCCTGTTCGGGCTGATCGAGCCGGGCGACGAGGTGGTGCTGTTCGAGCCGCTCTATGACAGCTACCTGCCGATCCTGCGCCGGGCCGGCGGGGTGCCGCGGCTGGTGCGCCTCGATCCGCCCGACTGGCGGATCCCGGAAGCGGCACTGCGCGCCGCATTCTCCGACCGCACCAAGCTGATCCTCTTCAACACCCCGCTGAACCCCGCCGCCAAGGTGTTCGACGAGGCCGAGCTGTCGCTGATCGCCGAGCTGTGCCTGAAGCACGACGCGATCGCGCTGGCCGACGAGGTCTATGAACACATCGTCTTCGATGGCCGCCGCCACCGCACGATCATGAGCCTGCCGGGGATGCGCGAGCGCTCGATCAAGCTGGGTTCGGCCGGCAAGACCTTCTCGCTGACCGGCTGGAAGGTCGGCTACGTCACCGCGCCTGCCCATCTCCTCCAGCCCATCACCAAGACCCACCAGTACCTGGTGTTCACCACCCCGCCCAACCTGCAGCGCGCGGTCGCCTTCGGCCTCGCCCAGGACGACGCCTATTTCGCCGGCCTGGCGGCCGAGATGCAGCGCCGCCGCGACCGCTTCGCCGATGGGCTGCGGCGGATCGGCTTCGGCGTGCTCGACTGCCAGGGCACCTATTTCGTCGGCGCCGATTTCACCCCGCTGGGCTTCGCTGGCGACGACACCGCCTTCTGCCGCCACATCACCACCGAGGCCAAGGTGGCGGCGATCCCGATGAGCGCCTTCTACGCCAGCCAGGACGGCCGGGGCACCAGCGTCGCCCGCTTCTGCTTTGCCAAGCAGGATGCCGTGCTGGACGCCGCGATCGACCGGCTGGCGGCTCATTTCGGCAGGCGCTGAGGGCGGTGCGGGGTCGGCGGCCCGTGGGGCTGGCCGGGGCCTCAGCGCCGGCTTGACGCCCCGGCCGCTTCGGCTTATGTCCAGCCGCGATGGCGGGCGTAGCTCAGCTGGTTAGAGCGCCAGGTTGTGGTCCTGGATGTCGCCGGTTCGAATCCGGTCGCTCGCCCCATCGCCCGCAAGCCGGGACCGGCGCCGCTACTGCGGGGCGAAGGGGTTGCGCCGGGCGGGCTGCACCATGAAGGGCGAGGCCCGGCCGCCGGTGCTGCCGGGGCCGAACTGGGCCGCCAGATAGTCGAGGATCAGCTTCTCATCATCGGCCGGCAGTTCCGGCATGCCGTGCCGCTCGGTCATCCATTTCAGGGTTTCCGCCCAGCGCTCGCGGCTCATGCCCTGGCGGGTGACGAGCTGCATGGAATGGCAGGCGACGCAGCCATAGAAGGTCTCCTCCCGGCCGGGGCCGGGGGGCAGGCTGTCGGGGCTCTCCTCCTGGGCCGGGGCGGCGCCGGCGGCAAGCGCCGCCAGCGCCAGGGCGGCAAGCGCCGCCCTCATGCCTCCACCAGCACCGCGATGCGGTGATAGGCGTTGCCGCCATAGCCTTGCGGGTTCCAGTTGGCGGCGGCGAAGGGCTGCATCCGGCCGCTGGAATCGGTCGCCCGCGCCCAGATTTCATAGTAGCCCGCCGTCGGCAACGCGATGTCCGCGGAGAAATGCTGCCAGGCGAAGGGGTCGGCCGGCGCGGTGAGGGCCGCCTTCACCCAGCTCTGCCCGAAATCGACCGACAGATGCACATCGGACACGGTCAGGTCACCGGCCCAGGCATGGCCGCGCACCGCCAGCCGGCGGGTGCCCGCCGCCGGCCGGGCCCCATCGGCCGGGCTGGTGATGATCGCGCGCACCGGCATGGATTCCAGGATCCGGAAGCCCTTGCCGTCATGATTGCTGCCGGGAACGATCGGCACGACCGGCAGGCGGTAGCTGGTGCCGGTCATCCCCGACCCGTCATGCTCCTTGTCGCGCAGCCAGATGCGGGTCAGCCATTTCTGGCTGGCCGAGCCCGACCAGCCCGGCACCAGCAGGCGCACCGGGGCGCCATGGATCGCCGGCAGCGGCTCGTCGTTCATGGCGAAGGCGATCAGCGTGTTGGGGTCCATCGCCTTTTCCAGCCGCACCCCGCGCGAGATCGACTGCCGGGCGGCGTCGCCCGAAAGATGCGGATCGGCCCCGAAATGGGCGGTGTAGCGGGCGCTGTCCTTCACCCCCGCGGCCTTCAGCACGTCGGCGAGGCGGACGCCGGTCCACTTGGCGCAGCCGGCGCCGCCGGTGGTCCACTGGTTGCCGCGCGCCGGTGGCACGAACTGGGCCCGGCCATTGCCGCCGCATTCCAGCATCATCGCCTGGCTGACGGCGGGAAAGCGTGCCTTCAGCTCGCCGAGCGTCAGCTTCAGCGGGGTGTTCACCTCGCCGTCGATGGTGATCTGCCAGGCGTCGGGGTTTGCCACCGTATCGGGCATCTGGCCGTTGTTGCGGATGAAGTGCCGGGCGGTCGGGGTGACCGCATCGTCGAGGAGATGGGCCGGCGTCTCGGCCACCAGCGGCCGGTCGCCCAGCACCACCAGGCCAGGATCCTTGCCCGGGAACTGGAAGCCGGACTGCTGGGCCAGCGCCACGGGCAGATAGCCCTTGGGCATGTGCCGCCCGAAGGGGATGGCCATGCCGATCGCCGCCCCGATCGCCGCCAGGCCGAGCTGCCGGCGGCCGAAGACCAGCGCTTGCGCGCGCTCGGGATCGTCCTGGTAAAGTTCCGCTATGCCACGTTCACGGCGCATGATGTCCTCCCGTTAGAATTCTGATTTTTGAATGTGAGGGTAGGTCCGAATCAGATGACGCGCAAGATGCTTCCGCTCTTCAGCGTCGCCGAAATGCGGGCCGCCGACGCGGCGGCGATCGCCGCCGGCGTGCCCGGGCTGGTGCTGATGGAAAATGCCGGGGCGGCGGTGGCGGCGGCGATCCGGCGGCGCTGGTCGCCGCGCCCGCTCACGGTGCTGTGCG
>CAZEQG010000185.1:0-6215 GCA_964514295.1 uncultured Alphaproteobacteria bacterium | reverse complement strand
GACGCCGGTGGCCAGCCGCACCGCGAGGGCCGCCAGCGACACCAGCAGCATGCCGCTGGCAAGCGCGCCGGGCACGGTCAGCCACAGCGGCAGCCGGGCGAGGGCAAGCGCAAGCTCGCTCAAGGCAGCTGCCCGCCGCCCATGGCGCAGCCTGCCGCGATGCGGGCGGCACTGGCGCGGATAATCGGTGCGCGGATGGCAATCATCCCATGATCCTTGCCACGGCGGCCCGGCGGAGGCTACGGGTTTGTCCGGCGCGGCCGGGCCGCCGCCCGCGCAGCAAAGGGCAATCCGGCCGCCGCCGCAAGCCCGATCCCAGGGGGAGGTCATGATGTCCGCACCGCCGAGCGACAGCGACCGCGCCCACGCCGAAAAGATGGCCAGGGTGCAGGCGGCGCGCGCCCGCATGATGGCCGGCAAGACCATCGAGAAGGGCCTGCTGATGGTCCATACCGGCCCGGGCAAGGGCAAGTCGACGGCGGCATTCGGCCTGGTCTGCCGGGCGATCGGCCATGGCTTTCGGGTGGGCGTGGTGCAGTTCGGCAAGGGCAGCCGGGAAACCGGCGAACGGACCTTCTTTGCCCGCTTCCCCGACCTGGTCACCTGGAAGACCATGGGCGAGGGCTTCACCTGGGACACCCAGGACCGGCAGCGCGACATCGCCGCCGCCGAGCGCGCCTGGGCCGAGGCACAGGCGATGCTGGCCGATGACGCCTATGACCTGGTGGTGCTGGACGAGCTGAACATCGCGCTGCGCTACGAGCAGCTTGCGGTGGGCCCGGTGGTGGCGGTGCTGGCCGCCCGCCGGCCGGGGCTGCATGTCGTGGTGACCGGCCGCAACGCCCCGGCCGAGCTGATCGAGGCGGCCGACCTGGTCAGCGAGGTGATGGCGGTGAAGCACCCCTTCCGCGCCGGCGTGAAGCCCCAGGCCGGGATCGAGTTCTAGCCGCCGGCGCACCGCCCCGGCCGGTGCCCGCTCAGGACTGCACGCCGCCCGGCTTGGCGCGCAGCTTGCTGGCAGTGAACCCCAGCACGCGCTGCAGCACATGCTCGGCCTCGGCCGCGGTGAAGGGCTTGAACAGGAAGGCATCGGCGCCGAAGGCGCGGGCCCGCGCCACGTCGTTGTCGCTGGCGGTCGCCGACAGCATGATCACCTTGGCGCGGGGATTGCGCGCCTTGATCCGGCTCAGGGTGTCCAGCCCGTCGAGGCCGGGCATGTAGACGTCGAGGAACACGATGTCATGGGCCTGGCTGTTGTAGGACTTCCACGCCTCCGCGCCGTCATCGGCCTCCTCGATCAGCATCCGGATCTTGGTCTTGCCAAGGACGGACTTCACCACGGTGCGGATCGCCCGGGAATCGTCGGCCAGCAGCACGCGGTAGAGGCGTCGGGCCTTCACCGCGGTCTCCACCATCTTGGTGATCTCCTCCGGCCCGAAGGGTTTCACCAGCAGCTCATAGGCCCCGGAGCGGCGGGCGGCCTCCATCCGCTGGTCGTCGGCGCGGGCGGTGACGATGACCGCGAAACCCTCCTGGCCGGACTCGCGCAGTTCCTGGAGCAGCGTCAGCCCGCTGCCGTCGGGCAGCTCGACATCCAGCACCATCATGTCGAAGGTCACGGCTTCGGCCTTGTAGAGCGCCTCTGCAACCGTGCCGGCCTCCTCGACATGGGTGGCCACCCGCTGGCGTTCCAGCAGACGGCGCATGGCCATGCGCTGGGCGCGGGAATCGTCCACCAGGAGAATTGCCAGTCCGGGGGGCAGGGACATCGTTTCAATCCATGTCTCGGGGATGGTCGGAACAGTGATATACTGTCTTACGCTGGCGGAATCGATCCAACGAAGGATTGAGACGTCCAGGGCGGTGCTCCAGTCCCGCAGCACCTGTCGCAGTCGATAGGGGAGAAGCCGGATATGTCGTGGTTGTCCGGGGTGCGTGCAAAACTGGTGATGGTCCTGCTGGGGTTTGGGATCCTGCCCGCGGCACTCATCGTTATCGTCTTCCAGAGCTTCCGTGCAGACCTTGAATCCGTGGCGCTGCAACGCCTGGCGGCCGCGGCGGCGGCGGTCAACGACGTGATCGACCGCAACCTGTTCGAACGCTACGGCGACGTCCAGGCCTTCCTGCTGAACGGCGCCGTGCGTGACCGGGTGAACTGGTACCGCAACTCCGGCCCGCTGGTCGAGGCGCTGAACGGCTACATGGCGACCTACGGCATCTATCAGGCGATGATGGTGGTCGATATCCAGGGCAAGGTGATCGCCATCAACGGCCGCGATGCCAAGGGCGAGGCGCTGGATGTGTCGGCGGTCCGCCAGATGACCTTCGCCGATGCCCCGTGGTTCCAGCGCGCCCTCCGCGAGGACTATCTGAAAGGCAAGGACGGCTTCACCGGCACGGTGGTGGTGCAGCCCTACATCGATCCCGTCTTCTCCTCGCCCCTGTTCGGCGGCGTGCCGGTGGTGCCGTTTTCGGCGCCGCTGAAGGACGGGGCGGGCAAGGTGATGGCGGTGTGGGTGAACTTCGCCGGGGCCGGGCTGGTCGACGAGATCCTCCAGCAGCAGCGCGACCTGCTCGCCCTGGAAGGCGTGCCCTCGGCCGAGATCGCCCTGTTCGATCCCAAGGCCGACCTGATCTCCCATGTCGGGCCGGGATCGGCCGACACCATCGGCCACCAGCCGCTGATCCGCCGCGCCCTTGCCGGCGAGCATGGCTCGGCCCTGTCCTACAACCAGGAGGACAAGCGTACCGAAGCGGTCGGCTTCGGCCGCTCCCAGGGCGCCTACGGCTATCCCGGGCTGGGCTGGGGGGCGGTGGTGATCGCCAGCCCGGCCGAGGTGTTCGCGGGCATCCGGGCGATCCAGGACGGCATGCTGCTGGCCACCCTGGTGGCGGCCGGCATCATCTTGATCGGCGGGCTGTGGATCGGGGCGCTGGCGGTCAAGCCGCTGAACGCGCTGACCGCGGCCGTGGTCAACCTGGCCCGCGGCGACTATTCGACCGAGGTGCCCGGCGTCGCCCGGCGCGACGAGCTGGGCGCCATGGCGCGGGCGGTCGAGGTGTTCAAGGAGAATGGCATCGAGGCGGCAAGGCTGCGCGAGGCGCAGGCCGCCAGCGACATCGAGGCCGAGCGGCAGAAGCGCAACGCTATCCTGCAGATGGCAGAGACGGTGGAGGGGGAAACCGCCAACGCGGTGCAGGCGATCGCCGCCACCTCGCAGCAGGTCGATGCGGTCGCCCAGGGCATGGCCGATCTTGCCAGCTCCGTCTCGGTCGAATCGCAGTCGGTGGCGGCGGCCTCCGAGCAGGCGCTGGTGAATGTGCAGACGGTCTCCTCGGCCGCCGAGGAGCTCTCCTCCTCGATCGACGAGATCAGCGGCCAGGTCGGGCGCACCACCGCCACCACGCGCAAGGCGGTGGAGACCAGCAACCGCGCCAAGGAGACCATCAACTCCCTGTCGGCCACCGTCGCCCGCATCTCGGAAGTGACGAAGCTGATCGGCGAGATCGCGGCCAAGACCAACCTTCTGGCGCTGAACGCCACGATCGAGGCGGCGCGCGCAGGCGATGCCGGGCGCGGCTTTGCCGTGGTCGCCGCCGAGGTGAAGACGCTGGCCAACCAGACCGCGCAGTCGACCGACGAGATCGACCGCCAGGTGGCCGAGATCCAGGGGGCCACCAATGCCGCCGTGGCGGCGGTGAACGAGATCGGCGAGCGGATCGCCGACATCGACGGGGTGGCCGCCGCCGTTGCCGCGGCCATGGAGGAGCAGGGTGCGGCAACCCGCGAGATCGCCCGCAACGTGGCCCAGACCGCAAGCGCCTCGCGCGAGGTGTCGTCCCGCATCACCGAGGTCAGCCGCGGTGCCGACGAGGTGGGGCAGCGCTCGGCCGAGGTGCGCGCCGCCATCGCCACCGTCGACCAGAAGATCGCCGAGCTGAAATCCATCCTGACCCGGGTCGTGCGGACGTCGACCGGGGATGCGGACCGCCGGCGCCATCCGCGCGTTCCCGTCGGCATTGATGCCGAGGTGCGCGACGCGGCGGGGGAGCTTGCCTCCTGCACCGTCGACGATATCTCCCGGGGCGGCGCCCAGCTCCGCACCCTCGCCTCCTTCGCTCCAGGCGACAACGGCGTGCTGCGGCTCGACGGGCTGATCCAGCCGATGGCCTTCAAGGTGCGCGGCGTCTCCGCCTCGGGGGTGCATGTCGCCTTCGTCGAGGATCCGGCGGCGACCGCCGCGCTCGAGCGCTGGATGGCGACGCGCGGCCTGACGGCCGCCTGACGCCACGGCCACGCGGTTAAGGGAGTGTTCACCAGCACTGCGACATTGTTCTGCTGCCGGCGTTGCGACGGCGGCGGGATCAGGCTCGATGGCGCGCCATCCCTTCGGATGATTGGGTGGTGGCGCGAACGAGGGCAGCATGTCGGGACAGCAGGCGCAGCGGAAGGGCCATCAGGTGGTCGTTCAGGACGTCGATACCACAGTGCTGGGGCGCGATCCGCCGCCCACCGCCGCGGGGGCGCTGGCCAATGCCCCGCAGGCCAAGGGCGTCACCCTCAACCTGCGCAATGTCAGCATCCTGATCGTGGAGGACAGCCGCTTCATGTCCGGGCTGCTGGCCTCGGTGCTGAAGGCGCTGCAGGTCGGCCGGGTGCTGATGGCCGACGACGGCGAGCAGGCGCAGGAGATCCTGCAGACATCCCTGGTGCTGGCCAAGGCCGGGATGCGCTTCGACATCGACATCGTGCTGCTGGACCGCGAGATGCCGCGCAGTGACGGATCGGAGACGCTGCGCTGGATCCGCGGCCACGAGGCCGAGCAGATCCGCTTCCTGCCGGTGATCATGTCCAGCGGCTATGCCACCGAGACGGTGGTGCGCGAAGGGCGCGACCTCGGTGCGACCGAGTTCCTGGCCAAGCCCTTCTCCGTAAAGTCCTTGTGCGATCGCATCCTTTCGGTGATCAACCATCCCCGGCCCTATGTGAAGGCGCCGGGGTTCTTCGGCCCAGACCGGCGGCGGAAGGTCGAGCCCTTCAACGGCGATGACAGGCGCAACCCCGACCGTCCTGTGAGTGAGAGCCATGAGCGTCCCTGAACCCACGCCAAGCGACGATGCCGTCGAGATCATCCACCGGGTGAACCGCCTGAAGATCAAGGCTGGCGGCGATCCCAGCGGCCCGGCCGGCCGCCTCGATCCGCGCCTGGTCGCCAATGCGAGCGCCGTGGTCCAGGCGAAGGTGCCGGACTATCTGAACGAGGCGGCCCGCCACCTCTCCGAGCTTGAGCTGCTGCTCACCGCCCTGATGCGCGAGATCGAGCTGGAGCGCCGGCAGGACCTGCTGCGCCGCATCGCCGGCGTCGCCCATGAGGCGCAGGCCCAGGGCACCACCTTCGGCTATCCGCTGGCCACCCGCTTCGCCGGCTCCCTGCGCGACTTCTGCGAGCGCATCGAAGACACCGACGGCGCCCGCCTGCAGATCGTGAAGGCCCATGTCGACGCCTTCAAGGCGGTGATCCGCGGCAAGATCGCCAATGACGGCGGTGCCATCGGCACCGCCCTGGTGGAAGCGCTGGAGACTGCCATCGAACGCCACGGCGTGCAGTGAGATACGCCGGTGTCGGGGCTCCGCACGCATCGGGCGGAACAGCCTGACCAGCTGCCCGGGGGGGACAGGGCGAGCGCGTCGGCGCCTTCGGCCGACGCGCTCCTCGCCGGGCTCGCCCAGGTCTCCCGCATCGCCTGGTGGACCGGCGGGGCAGGCGGTGAGGGCTGGCACAGTTCAACCGGCCTTGACCCGCCCGCAGATGGCAGCCCGCCCAGCGCGCTCGGCCGGGTCACCGAGCCGGATCGCGAACGCCTGCAGGAGGTGTGCGGCTGGGTGGTCGACAGCGGCCGGGCGGCCGGCGCCGACTACCGTGTGCAGCGGCCGGGCGGCGAGATTGCCCATGTCTCGGCCCGGGTGCTGCCCTTCGGCGAGGGCGCGGTCGCGCGCCGGCTGCTGGTGGTGGAACAGGACGTCACCGAGAAGCGCGAGGTCGAGCTGGCGCTGGCGACGGCCCGCCAGCACCTCGACAGCGTCAAGCACTTCGCCGGCATCGCCAGCGGCCTGATCGATCCCGCCCGCCGCAGCCTGTGGCTGGGTGACGAGGCGCGGGCGCTGCTGGGCGTGGCCGGCGTGGTGTCCTTCGCCGAGCTGGCCGCGGCCCTGC
>CAZEQG010000184.1:0-6225 GCA_964514295.1 uncultured Alphaproteobacteria bacterium | reverse complement strand
CGCGCCAGCGCCTCGCGCTCGGCCGGCGGCAGGCGGTCGCGGCTGGAGCGGGTCGGCCGGACCATGGCCGCCGCCTCCTCCAGCCAGGCGTCGTGGGCCAGCGACGGGTCGATGAAGGCGATCAGCCGCCCGAGTTCCTGGCGCGGGGCCTGCTGCACATCCTCGAACCGCAACTTCAGCACGCGCCCGGCCGGCAAGCCGCCCAGCACCTCCTCGCCCAGCTCGATCAGCCGGGACCAGAAGGCGCCGAAGGCCGCCAGATCCGGCGGGCGTTCGGCAATCCTGCCGGTATCGATGAGGGCGAACAGCAGGCGCTGGCCCCACACCTCCAGCCGGCTGCCGCGGGGTGCCCGCAGCAGCCTGGCGGGATCGAGGCCGAGCCTGCGCAGTGCCGCGTGGGCGGCCACCACGACGCGGAAATTGTGGTGCCGGCTCATCGAGATGGCGGTGTCCCGGCCGTCCCGGTAGACATGGACCAGGCGCGCCTCGGGGAACAGCCGCAGCAGCTTCGGCGCCAGGCCGAGCGAGCCGCCGGAGCGCTCCACCCACACCCGCCGGCCGAAGCGGGCGGTGAGATGGGCGAACAGGGCGCGGTAGTGATCGGCAAGGGGCATGCGCGGCTGGCTGCGGACCACCGGCTCCAGCTCGTCCAGCAGCGCCTCCGGCCGGTCGGTCAGGTGGGGCAGGGTGGTGATGATGATCGGCGGCATCTCGGCGGGCCGGTAGCGGGCGCCCGGCGCGTCATGGGCGTAGAGGCATTCCTCGGCCACCTGGCCGTCCTTCAGCATGGCGTGTAGTGCCGCGGACTGGCGGGTGTACAGGCGCCACATGTCGTCGCCGTCCGGCCGCTCCAGGGCGAAGGCCTCGGGCCCCAGCACCACGAAGAACTCCGACAGGCTGAGGATCGCCGGATGCCGGTTCAGCATCTCCGAGACCATGGTCGAGCCGCAGCGCCCGGTGCTGAGGATCAGCACCGGGTCGATCGCGGGGGCGGCGGCGGTCATCCGGAGCGTTCCTTTTCGGCATGCAGCTCGGCCGGCAGCCGGTAGCCGATCTCGGCCGCCGCGGCACCATCGGCGCCATGATAGGACAGGTCGAGCATGCGCAGGAACCGCCCGGCCTGCCGCCGCCGCCCGAGGCCCGGCAGCAGGCGCGCCAGCAGCCGGTCGAGGCGGTTGCGCCAGCGCAGCGCCGCCAGCACGCCGAAGCTGCGCGCCGGCGGAAAACGGAGCTGATCGGCCCTGGCATCGCCGATGATGGCGCGCGAGATCGCATAGATGCGCCGCACCAGGGCGCGCCGCTGCGCCGGCTGGCTGATGCCGGCGACGATCGGCGCGGCATTGATCAGGCCATTGGCGAGCAGGATCGATTCGATGTCGGGCGGCGGCTCGCACAGCGCGCCGATCCGGTAGAGGTGCAGCGCCTCCGCCTCGCCCGCGCAGGACAGCGCCGCCGGCACGCCCATCAGATGGCCGGTGTAGCGCCAGGTCAGCATGAAGGACTGCCGCTCCTGCGCGCTCAGTTCGACGCCCAGCAGCCGCACCCGGTCGAGCAGCAGGGCGGAAAAGGCCGCGGTGGCGAAGCCGATATGGGCGGCGCTCAGCGGCGTGCCCCAGGCGGCCGCGTCCCACTCCGCCGACCGGCTCAGCAGCAGGCGCACCCGCGCATGCACCAGGCGGATGCGCAGCGACAGGCGCCAGCCTTCGCCGCCGCGGTCGAGCCCGCCCGGCATGAACACCTCGACCAGGTGGCGGTTGTTCTGCTTCAGCCGCCTGACCCCCTGATCGACCAGCCGGCCGGTGATGGCGAAGGACTTGCCGATCAGCGTCGCGAAGCCTTCGATCAGCACCGCCGCCACGAAGGCGCCGATGAACATCTCCGAATTTCGGTGGAAGGCGCGGCAGCCGGCGAGGGTGAGGGCGGGATCGAACCAGTCCGGCGGCTGCGCGGCCTCGGCCATCAGCGCCCGCAGCGCATCGGGGGCGCCTGCGTCGTCGCCCTCGGCCAGGCAGCGGCCGATCCAGGCGCTCTGCCGGGCGCCGTCATGGCCGGCAAGGCTGGCCACGGCGGCGTCGGCCAGCGGGTCGCCGACCATGGTGTGGGCGACATAGCGGTCGGCGGCGGCGGCATCGACCAGCCGGGCGGCGGCGTGGCCGTCGCGATAGGCCGCGGGTACCCTTGCCGGTGCCCCCTCCAGTAGCGCCCGCTCCACTAGCGGTCGAGCCCGCCCATGCACAGGTACTTCACGCTGACGAACTCCTCGATGCCGTACTTGGAGCCCTCGCGCCCGATGCCGCTCTCCTTGACGCCGCCGAAGGGCGCCTCGGCGGTGGAGATGAGGCCGGTGTTGATCCCCACCATGCCATAGTCCAGCCCTTCCGAGACCCGCCAGATGCGGCCGATGTCGCGGCTGTAGAAGTAGGCGGCAAGGCCGAAGGGGGTGTCGTTGGCGATGCGGATGGCCTCCTCCTCGCTGCTGAACCTGATCAGGCCGGCGACCGGGCCGAAGGTCTCCTCCCGGGTCAGCAGCATGTCGGTCGACACCTGGGTCAGCACCGTCGGCTGGTAGAAGGTGCCGCCGAGGGCGTGCCGCCCGCCGCCGACCGCGACCCGCGCCCCCAGCGCCAGCGCGTCCTCGACATGGCGCTCGACCTTGGCCAGCGCCTGCATGTCGATCAGCGGCCCCTGGACCACCCCCTCCTCCAGCCCCGGACCCACCTTCATGGCGGCGACCCTGGCGGCCAGCCTCTCGGCGAAGGCGTCATAGACCTTCGCCTGCACCAGCACGCGGTTGGCGCAAACGCAGGTCTGCCCGGTGTTGCGGAACTTGGAGATGATGGCGCCTTCCACCGCCTGGTCGATGTCGGCATCGTCGAACACGATGAAGGGGGCATTGCCGCCAAGCTCCAGCGAAATCTTCTTCACCGTCCCGGCGCATTGCCGCATCAGCAGCTTGCCGACCTCGGTGGAGCCGGTGAAGCCGAGCTTGCGCACCAGCGGGTTCGCGGTCAGCTCGCCGCCGATCACCGGCGCATCCTCAGCGGCGCCGGTGATCACCGACAGCACACCTTCCGGCAGGCCGGCACGCTCTGCCAGCACCGCCAGCGCCAGCGCCGACAGCGGCGTCTGCTCGGCCGGCTTAACCACCATCGGACAGCCGGCGGCCAGCGCCGGCGCGGCCTTGCGGGTGATCATCGCGGCCGGGAAGTTCCATGGCGTGATGCCGGCGGTGACCCCGACCGGCTCCTTGGTCACCACGATGCGGGTATCCGGGCGATGGCTGGGGATGGTGTCGCCATAGATGCGCCGCCCCTCCTCGGCGAACCACTCCAGGAAACTCGCGGCATAGGCGATCTCGCCGCGCGATTCGGCCAGCGGCTTGCCCTGTTCGGCGGTCATGATGCGCGCCAGGTCTTCGGTGTTCTCGGCCATCAGCTCGGCCCAGCGGCGCAGGATGCGGCCGCGCTCCTTGGCTGTCTGCCGGCGCCAGGCGGGAAAGGCGCGGGCGGCGGCCTCGATCGCCTGCGCCGTCTCGCGCCGGCCGAGCCGCGGCACGCTGGCGATCACGGCGCCGCTGGCGGGATCGCGGACCTCCACCCGTCCGGCCTCGCCCGCCGTCCAGCTTCCGCCGACGAATGCTTCGGCCTTAAGGAGTGATTTATCTTTCAGTTCCATGATTTCCTCCAGGATGTCCGGGCCGGTCGAAGCCGTGTTAGTGACATTGCGATTGCGCAGGGGAGGCGGTGTTGCAGACGCAGGAGCTTCTCGCGGCCATTCCGGCCAGGCCCGTTCCCGCCGCCCGCGCCGGCGCCCGCCGCATCACCCCGCCGATGAACACGCAATGGTCAGTATCCGGCACGCCCGCCGCCTTCTCCCGCGTTGACCTGCCGGCACCGCTGCCGGCCTTCCTATCCACCTATCGCAAGCTCGCCGAAGGTTCCATGCCTCACGGGCTGCCAAGGATCGAAACCCTCGATCTCCGGCGCTTCGGGCATTGCCTGTCGGGGCTGACGCTGTGGGAGGTGCTGCCGGAGGAAGATTACCTGTGCCTGTTTGCCGGCGAGGCGATCAGCCGGCATGTCGGGATCGATCCGGCCGGCCACCGGCTGTCGGAGATTGGCGGGGACTGGCTGGCGGCGGTGCTGGCGGAGTTCGATCTTGTCCGCACCCAGCGTGTGGCGCATGCGGCGCGCCGGGTGCCGCTGCTCGCCGGCTCCTCCTTCCGGGCCGCCGTGCGCCTGCTGCTGCCGGTGGGGGCGGTGGCGGCCGGGGTCACCCATCTGGTCGGCTGCGTCGCCTTCGATCTGGCCAGCGAGGCGGCCCTGCCCGCCTAGGGTGGGCCCGCTACCCGCGGAACTCCATCGCGCCCAGAATGTGGGCGGCGGTGGGGCCGGCGCCCGCCGCAACCGGCAGCAGCAGCCGGGTGTAGACCTTGGCGTCGTCGTTGGTCACATGGTCCAGGCTGTTGCGCACCAGGACGGCTTTCATCGACTGGCTGCACAGGCGGTGCTCTGTCAGCGTCTCCTCGAGGGCGTTGCCGGTCAACAGTCCGCGCAGGGTGCGGCCCTTCAGGCGGTGGTTATAGCGCCCGTTAACCGCCTCGCCGACCAGGCGGAACCTGAAATCATCCGCCAGCACATCCAGCAGGAAGATGTTGGGCAAAAGGTTGCCCAGCGCGATCGGGTCGATGTCGGTGCGCAACGGGGCCACGCGGTCGCCCCGCCAGCCCTGCCACAGGGCCAGCACGCGCCCCAGGATCAACATGCCTTCCAGCAGGGCCAGTGGCGGCGACTGGGGATCGAACACGTGCAGCCGGTCCTGCCGGAAGCGCTGGAGCGGTCTACCCGGCGCGAGGGACATGCCATGTCCATGATCCGGCTGACGCCGCACGCATCAACCGGCGCAAGCTGTCGCAGCCGCAGCCCCATCGAATGTCGTCATCGCCCGTATATGCCAGTCACCTCTTGCGACTTCAATGCCGCGGGACCTGGATACCGCCGGTCAGGCCGGGGCCGGGGCTGGGGCCGGCGCGGCGGCCGCCGCCTGTCCCTCGATCTCCGCCCGCCGGTCACGGAACAGGGCAACCAGCGCATCCATGATGATGCGCACGCGCGGCACCATGCGCAGATCGGCATGCACCAGCAGCCACTGCTCCGTCCATGCCGGCTCCAGGATCGGGGTCAGCCGCACGAGATCCGGCTCGGCATCGCCGACGAAGCAGGCAAGCACCCCGATGGCGTGGCCGCGGCGGATGGCGTCGGCCACCACCATGCCGTTATTGGCCCGGACATGGGGCCGGCGGTTGCCCAGGAAGCGGGCCTGCCATTCCTGTCCCGGCATGTATTGGTGCGCCTCGTCGAAGCCCACCCAGGGCAGTTCGCGCAGGCCCTCGGGCCGGCCGTCCCAGCCCGCGACCAGCGTGCGCCGGGCATAGACGGCATGGGCAAAGCGGGCGAGCTTGCGGCCGATCAGGCTGGCCAGATCGGGCACCCGGGGCCGCACCAGCAGGTCCGCCTCCCGGCGCGACAGGTTGGCCGAGATGTGGTTGACGCCGATCTCGATCTCGATGCAGTCGCGGCGCAGCGCGCCAAGGTGGCGCCCCAGGAAATCGGCCATGGTCTCGTCGACCGAAATCCGCACCGTGCCCAGATGCTCGCCCGCCAGCCCGGCGCTGCGGCGGTCGATGGCAAGGGCCGCGCGCTCCATCTCCTTGGCGTCCTCCAGCAGGTCCAGGGCGGGTGCGGTCGGCTGGAAGCGGTCGGGCAGCCGGTCGAACAGGCGGGTGCCCAGCGCCTCCTCCAGCACCCGGATGCGTCTCGCCACCGTGGGGTGGCTCACCTTGAGGCGCCGGGCGGCGCCGATCAGCGTGCCCTCCTCGGCCAGCGCCAGGAAGGCGCGCAGATTGTCCCAGTCGCCGATCATCCTGCGATGGTGCCGCCGACAGGACGCGCCGTGGTGTAAAATTTTCTACACGGGACCCTCTGAATCGTCCACGGACGAACGCACGCGTCCGGCGCTATGTTGCGAGGCGGTCTCAATCGCGGGAGCGGCGACATGCATTTCGAATGGCGGCTGTGGACCTTCACCGAGGGCGTGCGGCACCGGATCGCGGCCACCGTGGCGGTCGGGCTGCTGGCGGTAGCGCTGGGGGTGGCGCGGCTGGCGCTGCTGGGCTGGCTGATCGGCATGGTCTTTGCCGGGGCCGCGCCGGCGGCGCTGGCCCTG
>CAZEQG010000183.1:0-6258 GCA_964514295.1 uncultured Alphaproteobacteria bacterium | reverse complement strand
AAGGCGGCGGCACGGCCGGCACCGCGCCCGGGCGCATCTCGCCGCGACCGGTCGCCAACCAGTCCAGCGAGACGCCGCCAGCTTCTGCAAGCGCGATCAGTCGCATGCGTGATGGGTCGGATGCCCCAGAGCGGTATTTGTCGATGACACGTCGAGATAGCCGCGACCTCTGCGACAGAACAGAGACCCCGCCGACCGCTTCAATGAGCACGTTTATGCGCTCTTGGAACGATTGCGCCCGCTCGTAGAGCATCTTAGGTACATTCGGACTTGATGAATGAGCACGAATGTTCCATCATCCCGCTGTAAGCCGCTGTGGCGGCTTTTGACAGGGATGTGCGCATGACCGAACCCGCTTCCATCGACCCCTCCGAAGTGCCCCCGCACATCTATGACCGGCGCAGCTGGATCGCGGCCAAGCTGGCGCGGCGCGGGCTGAGCCAGGGCCGCCTGGCGGCGGCGCTGGGCTGTTCGCGCCAGACGCTGGGCCAGTGCCTGATCGCGCCCAAATCGGCGCGCATCGACGCCGGCATCGCCGAGGCCATCGGGCTGACGCCGCAGCAGCTTTTCCCCGAACGCTACGCCGCCGACGGCAGCCGGATGCTCCGGCCGGCCGAGGCGCCGCGCGCGGCCTGAACACAGTAGCGCGCGGCCCGGCCGGGCACAGCGCAAAAACGCATCGTCCAACTGACAGGGACAAGCAGACAGGGGTGGCATGACACAGATCGAAGACATCGCGCTGACGCAGATCGTGACCGGAAACCGGCTGCGGCCGGTGGACCCGGCCTGGGCGCAGGCGCTGGCCGACAACATCACGGAGACTGGCGGGCTGCGCCAGCCGATCGAGGTGCGGGCGCTGGCGGACGGGCGGTTCGCCCTGATCGCCGGCATGCACCGGCTGGCGGCGGCGCGCCTGCTGGGCTGGCCGACCATCCCGGCGCAGGTGCTTGACCTGACAGCAGATCACGCCCGGCTGCGCGAGATCGACGAGAACCTGGTGCGGCACGAGCTGAACCCGCTCGACCGGGCGGTGTTCCTGGCCGAGCGCAAGGCGCTGTACGAGAAGCTGAATCCGCACACGAGGCATGGCGCCCAGGGCGGTCGGGGCGGCAAGCGGAATGAAAGCGAAATCGTTTCGTTTTCAAAAGACACGGCAGACCGCGTCGGCCTGACTACCCGAACGATCCAACTGGCGGTCTCGATCGCCACCCGGCTGGCGCCGGATGTGCGGGCGGCGATCGCCGGCACCTGGATCGCCAAGACGCAGAAGGACTTGCTGGACCTGTCGAAGCTGGGTCCGGGCCAGCAGCGCGCGGCGATCGGGCTGCTGCTGGCCGATGACGCGCCGGTGACCAGCGTGCGGCAGGCGGCCGACCGGCTGACGGGGCGGGTGAAGACGCCGCCCGACGGCTTCGAGCGGCTGCTGGCGGCGTGGCGGCAGGCCGGCAGGCCAGAGCGGCGGCAGTTCCTGGCGCATCTGCAGGTGACCGCGGATGCGCTGGCGGCGCTGGGCTTTGCGGTGGTGCCGGTGGCGCCGGCGACGGAAGCCACGGCCGACGATCAACCCGACGACGAAGGGAGTGAGGCATGAGCCCGGCGCAAGGCAGTCGCGTCCTCGACGATGCAGAATATGACAGCCGCGCAATCGAAATCGCGCGGCTGCTTGATGGTTTGGCGATCTCTCATGCCCTGGCGATCCTGGATCGATCCAGGGAATTGCTGCTGTGGACTCACACCGTCGACGGACGGCTGCTGTCTACCTCTGAAACAACCTCATCACGTCCCTCCGCTTATCCGTAATGAGGGACACAGCCTCATGCGTATAGTCACCGCCAATCCTGGTTACGCCTTTGGCGCTTTGCTTGGCCTCGATCTGATTGGCCAACACAAGCACCTCGGCGATCAGAATCGCTTCAAGGACGGTTCGTTCTTCGTCGGTCATCACAAATCCTCCACCGGTTGTGTGGCAACGCCGATGGTAGAGGGTGGGCACCCGGCCGTCCCCCACCGCCGGGCCGAAGGGCACCGGGGTGTGGCGGCCGGGCGCGCCACACGCCAGGGCGAGGCATAGGCCATGGCGGCGCGGCGTCGCGATGACCGCACGCTTGATCTGCTGGCCTGGCAGCCGCCGGAGCCGGTGGTGGCATTCCTGCCCGAGCAGGTGCGCGCCGCCAGCCTGAAGGCGGCGCTGGCCAAGGGCGTGTCGCTGGCGCTCAAGGAGTGCGGGCTCGACCGCGAGGCTGCGGCCCAGGTGATCTCCGAGTTCCTGGGCGAGCGGGTGTCGAAGGACATGCTGGACGCCTATGCCAGCGAGGCGCGCGAGGATCACGTCATCAACGTGGTGCGGTTCCAGGCGCTGCTGCACGTGACCGGCGACCGGCGGCTGCTGCAGATGCTGGCCGAGCCGATGGGCTGGGCGGTGATCGACAAGCGCTACCTGCCGGCGATCGAGACCGCGCTCTTGGACGAGAAGATCAACGAGCTGAGCCAGCGCAAGGCGCTGGCGCAGCGGGCGATGAAGGGCGGCCGGCCATGAGAGACTGGTACACCGCGGCCGAGCTGACCGAGATGACCCTGCCGGGCCTGCCGTCGACAGAGCGGGCATGCCAGATTCTCGCGCGCCGGAAGAACTGGCGGTCGCGCCGGCGCCAGGGGCGGGGCGGAGGGCTGGAATACCATGTTTCCGCCCTGCCGAAGGCGGCCCAGATCAAGCTGGCGATCGCGGCCGAGCCGGCGGAGCCGGCGCCGCCGCTCGCCGGACCGGATCGCGACACGCTGTGGGAATGGTATGGGCGGGCGCCGGAGGCGCGGCGGGCCGAGGCGCAGCGCCGGCTGGAGACGCTGGACGCAGTGGAGGCGCTGTACCGGGGCGGGATGCGGCGCGACGGGGCGGTGATGGCGGTGGCGGCGCATCACGGGGTTGGACCATCGAGCATCTACAACTGGATGCGGCTGGTCCAGGGGCGCGACCATGCCGATTGGCTGCCCGCGCTGCTGCCCCGCCATGCCGGGCGTACCGCGACGGTCGAGTGCTCGCCGGAAGCCTGGGATTTCATCCGGTCGGACTATCTGCGCGATTCGCAGCCGCCTTTCGCCACCTGCTACCACAATCTGAAGCGGGCGGCGGCAGCAGCGGGCTGGAGCTACCCGTCGGAGCGCACCTTGTACCGCCGGCTGCGTGAGACGGTGCATCCCGCCGTGATCGTGCTCGCCCGGCAGGGGGCGCAGGCCGCGGCGCGGCTCTACCCGGCACAGGAGCGCGACCGGTCGCATTTCAGCGCCATGGAGGCGGTCAACACCGACGGCCACACCCTCGACGTGATGGTGCGCTCGCGGGATGGCGAGCGGATATTGCGGCCCAAGCTGATCGGCATTCAGGACCTGTATTCGGGCATGATCGTGGCGTGGCGGCTGGCCGAGACGGAGAATTCCTGGGCCGTGCGGCTGGCGATCGGCGACATGGTGGAGAATTACGGGATTCCGCGCCAGGTCTGGCTGGACAACGGCCGCGCCTTCGCTTCGAAGTGGCTGACCGGCGGCACGCCGACGCGATTCCGCTTCACGGTGCGCGAAGAAGACCCGGTCGGCATCCTCACGCAGCTGATCGGGCCTTCCGGCATCCACTGGACGACGCCCTATCATGGCCAGGCCAAGCCGATCGAACGGGCCTGGCGCGATCTGGCAAACAGCATCTCGCGCTCGGCCTTCTGCGCCGGCGCCTATACCGGCCCGAATCCGACAGCAAAGCCGGAAAGCTATGCCAGCCGCGCCCTGAAGTGGGACGAATTCGAGGAATTCGTGGCCTCGGAGATCCATGAGCACAACGACAGGCCCGGTCGGGACACCCGGACCTGCGCCGGCCGCAGTTTCCGGCAGACATTCAACGAATCATACGCCCGCCATCCGGTGATCAAGGCCAATGACGAGCGCCGCAGGCTGTGGCTGCTGGCCGCAGAAGGCATCCAGGCGTCCAAGCGCGACGGATCGCTGACCTTGATGGGCAACCGCTACTGGGCCGAGTTCTTGCATCTGCACATGGGCGAGAAGCTCGCGGTCAGGTTCGATCCCGACCATCTGCATGACGGCATCCATGTCTACCGGCTGGACGGCGCCTATCTCGGATCGGCGCCGGTGGTGGAACCGGTCGGGTTCGACAATGCCGATGCCGCCCGCGAGCACGCGCGGGGCCGCAAGCAATGGCTGCGCGGCATGAAGATGGCGAAGGAAGCCGAGGTGCGGATGAGCCCGGCAGAGGTTGCCGCGATGATTCCGCGGCACCTCGGCCCGGCCGAGGCGGTGACCGCGAAGGTGGTGCAGCTCGCCCGGCCGGCCACGGCCCTGAAGCGCCCGCCGACCGTGTCGCGGACGCAGAGGCAGGCCGAACGCCACGAGGCGCTGATCGCCGATTTCGGCGCCGCCGCGGCGCGACAGGCGGCAGGGCCGCCGCCGGACGAAAGGTCGGTGCGGCTGACCAGGGCACAGCACATCGAGGCCGCATTGGCCGCCGGCCGCGAGGTCGAGCCGGCCGAGACCGCCTGGTTCTCCCGCTACAGCCAACAGCCGGAATGGAGGGCTTTCAAGCGGTTGGCGGCGGCTGGCTGATGCCCAAAAGGGCGGCCCCACCCTCGGCAAAGGGCGGGGCCTTGGCACACAAGACACTCAAACCCGAGGACTCCTTCATGACCGTGACCGCCTTGCCCGTCAAGCCAGATGGTTCGGCCGATCTGCCGGCCACGGCCCCTCTGGCGAATGTCTCTATCTTCGCCGAGCTGCTCGAACGGCTGCTCGGCCGCACCGTCGGTCTGCCAGGCATGGCGGTGTGGTACGGCCCCAGCGGCTACGGCAAGACACGGGCGGCGGTGTTCGGCGCCAATCGGTTCCGGGCCTTCTACGTCGAGGTCGGGTCGAGCTGGACCAAGGCGCATTTCTGCCGCGAGGTTCTGAAGGAACTCGGCATGCCGGCGACTGGCACGGTCGCGGTGATGATCGATGCGATCGCGGCCACTCTGAGAGCATCGCGGCGGCCGCTGATCATCGACGAGGCCGACCACATCGTGGCCCGCAAATACATCGACGATGTGCGTGAGATCCATGACCGGGCGAAGAGTGCTGCCTCGATCGTGCTGATCGGGGAGGAGCTTCTGCCGCACAAGCTGAAGATGTTCGAGCGCGTCCATAACCGGTTCATGGACTGGGTACCGGCACAGCCCTGCGACACGCGCGACGCCGGCATGCTGGCGCAGATGTTCGCCCCTGGCGTGAACGTGGCGCCGGACCTGATCGCGCGCATCGTGCGGCAATCGGATGGCCGACCGCGACGGATCGCCGTGAACCTGGACCGGGTGCGCGAATACTGCGAGCTGGAAGGCTTGGACGCGATCGATGCCGGGCGATGGGGCGACCGGCCGCTGTTCAGCGGTGAGCCGCCGGCGCGGAGGATCGCCTGATGGCGCGCCAGCCCGCGCACATCGTGGCGCGGCTGTCCGTGCGCATGCCCTATGGCCAGGAGGGCATCTGGAAGGTGATCCGCGAGTTGCGGGCCTTCACCGCCGGCGACATCGCCGCGCGCGTGGCGGCGGATCCTGCGACGATCAGGGGCTATCTGCGGCGGCTGCATCTGGCCGGGCTGATCCGACGCGCGGACTGCGGCGGCTACACATTGGAATCCGACCAGCCGGCAGCCCCGCGCCTGCGTGCCGACGGCAGCCCCGCCGCCGAGACCGGGTGCGGCCAGGACCACATGTGGCGCGCCATGAAAATGCTGGACAGCTTCGACGCTGTCGATCTGGCCCAAGTCAGCTCGACCGACACGGTGCTGGTCACCGCGGCCGCCGCCGCCAGCTACATCGGCCACCTCTACCGCGCGGGCTACCTCACCCTGCTATGCCCGGCGGTGCCGGGATCGGGACGTGGCCGCAAGGCTGTCTACAGCCTCGATCGGCGGATGAACACCGGCCCGCAGGCGCCACAGGTGCAGCGCACCGACTGGATCTGGGACCCCAACACGCGGCGCGCCCACGCCCCGCGCATCAGCAAGGAGGAAGCATGAGCGGTCAGGACTGGCGCCCGCCCATGTGCGGGGACGCAGAGATGCGCGCACGCTACGTGCCGGGCATGCCGCATCCGGCCGGCACCGGCCCGGCCGCGGCAAGGTGCAGCGCCTGCGTCTGGTGGACGGCGCACTCGGAGCCTGCGCCAGGCCGCCGCCTGGGGCGGTGTGCGCGCTGGCTGCGGACACAGGGCCGCTCGAGGTTCCGC
>CAZEQG010000182.1:2352-6264 GCA_964514295.1 uncultured Alphaproteobacteria bacterium | reverse complement strand
TGAGGCGGCGGCCGCCGATGACGCCCCGCTGCCGCCGCCATCTGCCGCCGTTTCGCCGCCGGAGTGACGCGATGCCGGCCAGCATCGCCGCCATCCTTGCCCCCGCACCCGCCGCCGCGCTAGAAGCGCGTTCCCCCCTTACGGATGGCCGCCAATGCCCGTGATGCCGGACAAGTGGATTCGCGAGATGGCGACCGGACAGGCCATGATCTCGCCCTTCGTGGAGACGCTGAAGCGCGAGGGCACCATCTCCTACGGCCTGTCCTCCTACGGCTACGACGCGCGGGCGAGCCGCGAGTTCAAGATCTTCACCAACGTCCACAACGTCCTGGTCGATCCCAAGCAGTTCGATGCGCGCAGCTTCGTCGACATCGAGGCGGACGAGTGCATCATCCCGCCCAACAGCTTCGCGCTCGGCCGCACGGTGGAGTATTTCCGGGTGCCGCGCGACGTGCTGGTGATCTGCCTGGGCAAATCCACCTATGCGCGCTGCGGCATCATCGTGAACGTCACGCCCCTGGAGCCGGAGTGGGAGGGGCACGTCACCCTGGAATTCTCCAACACCACGCCGCTGCCGGCCAAGATCTACGCCAATGAGGGCGTCTGCCAGTTCCTGTTCCTGAAGGGCGCCGAGCCTTGCGAGGTGTCCTATGCCGACCGTGCCGGCAAGTACATGCGCCAGACCGGCGTCACCCTGCCCAAGCTCTAGCCCAGAAGGACCGTTCGATGGAGCGCATCAGGATTCGCGGCGGTCGTCCCCTGAAGGGCGAGATCCATATCAGCGGGGCGAAGAACGCTGCCCTGCCGCTGATGTGCGCCAGCCTGCTGACCGACCAGACCCTGACCCTGCGCAACGTGCCGGACCTGGCCGACATCGACACGCTGGTGAAGCTGCTGGTCCAGCACGGCGTGGTGGTGGAGACGCGCGGGCGCAACGGCCATCGCGCCATGGCCTTCCGGGCCGGCGAGATCGACAACACCACCGCGCCCTATGACCTGGTGCGCAAGATGCGCGCCTCGGTGCTGGTGCTGGGGCCGCTGGTGGCGCGCTGCGGCATTGCCCGGGTATCGCTGCCGGGGGGCTGCGCCATCGGCAACCGGCCGGTCGACCTGCACCTGAAGGGGCTGCAGGAGCTGGGGGCGAAGATCGAGCTGACCGGCGGCTATATCGAGGCGCGCGCGCCCGATGGGCTGGTCGGCGGGCGCATCGTCTTCCCGCAGGTTTCGGTCGGCGCGACGGAGAACCTGCTGATGGCCGCCAGCCTGGCGCGCGGCGAGACGGTGCTGGTGAACGCCGCCCGCGAGCCGGAGGTGGCCGATCTCGCCCGCTGCCTGGTGGCCATGGGGGCCGAGATCGACGGCATCGGCAGCGATACGCTGGTGGTGCGCGGCAAGCCGCGCCTGGGCGGCGCCGACCACACCGTGATCTCCGACCGCATCGAGGCCGGCACCTACGCCATGGCGGCGGCGATCACCGGCGGCGAGGTGGACCTGATCGGCATCGACCGCGACAGCTTCGATGCCGTCGGGCTGAAGCTGACCGAAGCCGGCGCCACCCTGTCGCCGGTCGCCGGCGGGCTGCGGGTCACCCGCTCCAACGCGCGGCTTGCCGGCACCGATGTGATGACCGAGCCCTTCCCCGGCTTCCCGACCGACCTCCAGGCCCAGTTCATGGCGCTGATGACGGCGGCCGAAGGCGCCTCGATGATCACCGAGACGATCTTCGAGAACCGCTTCATGCATGTACCGGAACTCTGCCGGATGGGAGCCAACATCACGGTCCACAATGCCTCCGCCCTGGTGCGCGGGGTGCCGACGCTGACCGGCGCCCCGGTGATGGCAACCGATCTGCGCGCCTCGGTGTCGCTGGTGCTGGCCGGGCTGGCGGCGCGCGGGGAGACCACGGTCGCCCGCATCTACCATCTCGACCGCGGCTACGAACGGCTGGAAGAAAAGCTCGCCGGCTGCGGGGCCGAGATCGAGCGCATTCCGGCCGAGGCCGCCTGAAGCGATGGCCGGGCTGAAGCTCCGCGCCGAGGATGGCGAGGATCTGAAGGTCATCTCCGCCCATCTTCAGGACGCCATCGTGGCCATCGTCGACCTTGCCTATCTGCCCGCCGAGGCGCGGTTCGCGCTGGTCGCGAACCGTTTCCGCTGGGAGGGCGGCGAGGGGGCCGAACGGGTGAACGCCACCCTGCGCATCGATGGCGTGACCGCGGTCAAGACCCAGGGCATCGACCGGCGCGACCGCGACGGCTTCCTGTCCCTGCTTGCCATCACCGCGGGGGAGGGGCACATCCTGCTCACCTTCTCCGGGGGCAAGGCGCTGCGGCTGGAAGTGGCGCGCATCCTGTGCCATCTAGAGGACGTCGAGGCGCCCCGGCCGACCCTCTACCGGCCGGCCCACGCCATCGACGAGTGAGCCGATCCCGCATCGCGAAAGGTCAGCGGTCGTGCCTGCGCCCGCCAACGAAACCCTCATCCTCGCCCTGCCCAAGGGCCGCATCCTGAAGGACGCGCTGCCGCTGCTGGCACGCGCCGGCATCGCGCCGGAGCCCGAGTTCCACGAGGATGACGACCGCCGCCTGCGCTTCCGCACCAATCATCCGGGCCTCGACGTGGTGCGCGTGCGCAGCTTCGACATCGCCACCTTCGTCGCCTTCGGTGCCGCCCATCTGGCCGTCGCAGGCTCCGACGTGCTGATGGAGTTCGACCATCCCGAGATCTACGCGCCCCTCGACCTCGGCATCGGGCACTGCCACCTTGCCGTGGCCGAGCCCAAGGACATGGTGGAGCGGGATGACCCGCGCCGCTGGAGCCATGTGCGCGTGGCCACCAAATATCCGCAGATCACCCGCCGCCACTTTGCCGCGCGCGGCGTCCAGGCCGAGTGCATCAAGCTGAACGGTGCCCTGGAGCTGGCGCCCAGCCTGGGCCTGTGCCGGCGCATCGTGGACCTGGTGTCGACCGGCAACACGCTGCGCGCCAATGGCCTGGTGGAGGTGGAGCGGATCGCCAATGTCACCTCCCGGCTGGCCGTCAACCGCGCCGCGCTGAAGACACGCCCGCGCGAGATCAACGCCTGGATCGAGCGCATCCGCGAGGCGGCGGCCGCCTGAGCGCCTCGCTCAGCGCTGGGTCAGCTTCAGCTCGATGCGGCGGTTGCGCCGGCGGGCCTCCTCGCTGGGGCGGGCGTCGATCGGGCGGTACTCGCCATAGCCGGCGGCCGCCAGCCGGCTTTCGGGGATGCCGCGCTGGGTGAGGTAGCGCAGCACGGAGATCGCCCGCGCCGTCGACAGTTCCCAGTTCGACGGGAACTGGAAGGTATTGATCGGGCGGTCGTCGGTGTGGCCCTCCACCTGCAGGATCCAGTCGATGTTCGCCGGGATGCTGGGCGCTATCTCGCGCAGCAGGGTGGCCACCCGGTCGAGCTGCTGGCGGCCGGGATCGCCGATCTGCGCCAGCCCGGATTCGAAGAACACCTCGGACTGGAAGACGAAGCGGTCGCCGACGATCTGCACGTCGGAACGGTCGCGCAGCACCTCGCGCAGCCGCCCGAAGAACTCCGAGCGGTAGCGCGACAGCTCGGCCACCTGGCTTTTCAGCGCTTCGGCAAGCTGGGCGTCGAGGCTGGCGATCTGGCTTCGCTGGGCCGTCTCGCGCGCCATCGCCTCCTCCAGCGCCCGGTTTCGCGCCGCGATCTCGGCCGCCTGCGCCGTCTCGCGCGCCAGCGCCTGTTCGAGCGCCTGGTTGCGCGCGGCCACCTCGGCCGCCAGGGCCGCCTCGCGGGCGCGTGCCGCCTCCAGCTCGCGGTTGCGCTGCGCCAGCTCCTGCACCTTCTCGGCCAGGGCCGCGTTCAGCCGCCGGCCAAGCTCGACGATCTGCACGTCCTGTTCCTTCGCCCGCGCCTCC
>CAZEQG010000182.1:0-2294 GCA_964514295.1 uncultured Alphaproteobacteria bacterium | reverse complement strand
GCAGCGACTGGCCTTCGGCGGGGCGACCGCCCTCGGAGACCGCGCGCTCGTTCTGCAGGTCGCTTTCCAGGCTGCGCGCCCGCTCGCGCGCTTCCGCCCGGCCGCGGCTGGTTTCGGCCAGCGCGCGGTTGGCCTCGGTGAGGCTGCGGCTGGTCTCGTCGAGCTGGCGGGCGGTGTCCTCGGCCTTGCGCTCGGCCGCCGCCAGGCTCGCCAGCAGCTCGTTGATGCGGCGGTCGCGCTCGCTGCGGGTCTCGCTCAGCACCCGGCCGGTCTCTTCGTTCTGCCGCTCGGCCGCCCGCAGCCCGGCGGTGAGCTCGACGATGCGCGCCTCCAGCCCCTCGCGCAGCGCCCGGAGCTGTTCGATCAGGCGGATCTGCACCTCGATCTGCTCGCGGTCGCTGCGCATGGCCTGGGCGGCATCGCCCAACTCGCTGGTCGTCTCCTGCGCGTCGCGGCGCACCTGCTCCAGCAGCCGCTCGGTGTCGGACAGCCGGGCCGCCAGCGACTCGCGCTCGCCCATCAGGCCGGCCAGGCGCGATTCCAGCGCGTCGCGCTGCCGGCCAAGCTGCGTCACCCGGTCCGACAGCTCGTCGCGCTGGGCGAGCGATCCCTGGAGCTGGGCGGAAAGCTGGGCCACCGTCAGCTTCATGTCGGCGTTGCTCTCGCGCTCCAGGGCCAGGATCTCCGCGAGCTGGGCGAGCTGGCGGTTGGCGCGCTCCAGCGCCTCGTCCCGGCCGCTCAGCGCCTGGGTCAGGAAGAACTGGGCGACGGCGAAGACCATCAGCAGAAAGATGATGATGATCAGCAGCGTGGCCAGGGCGTCGACGAAACCGGGCCAGATGTCGAAGGCTTGAGCACGGCGGCGGCCCGCGCTCACCGGCTGCTCTCCTCGGCGATGGCGGCGATGGTGCGCGCCAGGAGCCTGATCTCGCTGCGCACCTCCTCGACAGACTGGGCGCGGCCGCTGGCCATCTCCTCGAGCAGCCGGGCGAGGTACAGCTCGATATTGCGGACATGGGCGCGCAGCGCATCGTCGGTGGTGCTGGTGGCATCGGCCAGGCGCTGCAGCACCGGGGCGATCGCCATCTGCCCTTCGGCCAGCCGCACCAGCAACTGCTGCTCGGCCTTCATCTGGTCGGACAGCAGCGCCAGCTTCTCGGTCAGCGCGATGATGTTCATGCTGGACTGCCGGCGCGCCTCCTCGCCGCGCGCGATGGTGCGCTGCAGGTTCTCCAGGCTGTCGGCGTTCTGCTCGATCAGCGCCTGCAGATAGGCCGGCACCGGCTGGTCGCTGCCTTCGGCGCTGAAGCTTGAGGCGCCCTGCAGCCGGGTCTGGCTGGCCAGCCACTCCTCAAGGTCGTTGTAGAAGCGGTTCTGCGCCTGCCCGGCCTGAAGGTCGAGGAAGCCCAGCACCAGCGAGCCGGACAGGCCGAGCAGGGAGGAGCTGAAGGCCGTGCCCATGCCCGAGAGCGGCGCTTCCAGCCCCTGCTTCAGCCCCTGCAGCGCGCCGCCGATGTCGCCGCCGCCGAAGGACAGGTTGGCGATCACGCCACCCACCGCCTGCACCGTCTCCAGCAGCCCCCAGAAGGTGCCGAGCAGGCCGAGGAAGATCTCCAGCCCGATCAGGTAGCGGGCGATCTCGCGCGATTCGTCCAGCCGCGCGCTGATGCTGTCGAGCAGCGAGCGCAGCGACAGGGCCGACAGCGTGAGCCGCCCCTGACGTTCGGAAAGCAGGGTGGCGACCGGTCCCAGCAGGCGCGGCGGCGCAAGCTCGCCGTGCCCCGGCTCGCCGCTGCGAAAGGCGTTGATCCAGGCCACCTCCGGCCGCAGGATCAGCACCTGGCGGAACACCACCACCAGCCCGATCAGCAGCACGCCGATGATCAGCGCGTTCAATATCGGGCTGACCAGGAAGGCATTCACGAGCTGCTCGTGCAGCAGCGCGGCCACGCTGGCCATGCCGAGCACGAACAGCAGCATGCGCACAAAGAACCGCGACGGAGACGTCATGCCGCCACCGCTGCCGTTGCCGGGCGCTCCAGCCGAACGCTCACCGGCGCTGCGGGATCACGTCGACCCGGTCCGCCGGCCCCTCGTCGCGCCGCGCCCCGAGTGCCCGTACATCCATGCGGGTGGCGTTGATGCCGCGGTCCATCAGGAAGCCGCGCACCGCCAGCGCCCGCGACAGCGACAGGCGCCGGGCGGCACTCGGCCCCTCCCCGCCGTCGCTGGCATAGGCGACGATCTGCACCCGCAGCCCCTCCTCGGCCGTCAGCCGCCGCAGCATCGGCTCC
>CAZEQG010000181.1:0-6318 GCA_964514295.1 uncultured Alphaproteobacteria bacterium | reverse complement strand
CAGCCGGCTGCGGTCCACGGCCAAGCTGCGGCCCGGCGTCAGCGGCGCACCCTGGGCGCCGAGCGGCCCCTCGCTGCCGATCTCGCGGAAGAACACGAAGGATGGGTTGGTCGACAGCAGTTCGCGCTGGCGCTCGCTGTTCCTGGCCAGCCACGCGCGTATGGCCTGCATCGACACCTCGTCGCGCGCCAGCTCGCCCCGGCGCACCAGCTCGCCGCCGATGGCGACATAGGGGTGGCCGTTCTGCGCCGCAAAGCCGACATGGATCACCCCGCCATCATCCAGCACCACCCGGCCGGAGCCCTGGATGTGCAGGAAGAAGGCATCGACCGGATCATCCACCCAGACCAGCTCCAGCCCGCGCCCCGCCAGGGCGCCGGCCTCGATCCGGGCGCGATCGGGGTAGGGCTTCAGCGCCTGCCCCTCGATCCGCCCGGCCAGCCGCTGGCCCTTGAGGTCGCCGCGGAAGTCGCCGAGGTCGATGGTCACCAGGTCGGGCGGCCGCTTGTAGAGCGGCACGGTGTAAGGGCCGTGCCGGGTGCGGCTGCCATTGAGCTGCGGCTCGTAGTAGCCCGTGAACAGCCCTTCGCTGCCTTCCCCGGCGCGCACGGCCCAGGGGCGGAAGCGGGCCTCGAGGAAGCCCCGGACGGCCGCGCCATCGCCGGCTGGCAGGCCCGCCGCCTCGCTGCACACGCCCCGCCAGTCGCCGGCCCTGCCATAGGGGCCATCGCCCAGCGGTCGGTCGTCGGGCAGCCGGGCCAGCCGCTCGCAGGATTTCAGGAAGGCCGGCAGCGCCTGCTCGACGGCATCCGACTGCCAGCCCGGCAGATCCTCGAAGCGGGCCGGTGCAAAGCTGAGCGCATCTTCGGGCACCGCCGGCGGCTTGGCGCAGCCCGCCAGCACCGCCAGCGTGGCGGCGGCCAGCAGCAGCATGCCCCGCCGCCCCGCCATGGCGATCACCGCAGGACGGAACCGGCGGCCCACACCCTCACTCCGGCACGCGGGTCTCGACCAGCAGCCAGTTGGGATCGCCCGAGCCGGTGTCGCGGGCAAAGGTCCAGATGTCGGTCAGGGTCTCGACCTCGGATGGGTCGCCCTCGACCACGGCGCCCTGGCTGTCGCGCGTCACGTTCACCTGCTCGGTGACGAAGCTGACGGTCACCCTGGCCACGCGGCCGTCGAGCCGGGCGTCCACGATCTCGGCGCTGCGGATGGCGACCAGGGTGGTATCAAGCTTCTCGCCCTTGCGCTCGCGCGCCTCGATGGCGGCGGCGAAACGGGCATAGACGTCGTCGGCAAGCAGCGGACGCAACTCGTCGGCCCTGCCCTGGGCATAGGCCTCCACGATCATCTCGAAGGCGGCCCTGGCGCCGCCGAGGAAGCCGGCCGGGTCGAAGGACGGATCGGCGATCGCGATCTCGGCCAGCCCGGCCGCCGCCGGCCCGCCGCCCTGGCCGCCCGGCGCCGGGATCCGCTCGCGCCCGGGCAGCGCCACGACATTGCCGTTGGCCGTGCCCTCGGCCGTAGTGTCCGCGGTGTTGCGCTCAGCCGTGCCGAAGCTGTCGGGACGGCGCTCGTTGCCGGTGCGCTTGCCCAGCACGCTGCGCAGCCTGAGGAACAGGAACACCGCCACCATGGCAAAGAAGATGATGTCGAGAAACTGCACGCTATCCCTCGCCGCAGAGGCGCCACGATCCGGGGCAGCCGGCATCGTGCTGCCGGGCTGCGGGACCGCTGCCCCGATGGACCAGCCCCTGAATGGACAAGCCAAGCCGGGCACGCTAAGAAGCCGCGCGCCGCTCCCCTGCTAGATAGGGCGCGGCGCCGCAAAGAGCAAGCGCCCGCGCCCGAACGATGACCCGGCGCCGGTGCATTTCCGGGGCCGGCCCGGCTTTGCGGGGGCTGGCGGGGCTGCGATGCGGAAAGGCTGACCGACGATGATCCTGGTGCGCCACGGCCAGTCCTGGTTCAACTTTCACTTCAACACCACGCGGCAGGACCCTGGAATCCCTGATCCGGGTCTGACCCCCACTGGCCGCGACCAGGCAGCGGCCGCCGCCGAGATGCTGCGCCCGGCCGGGTTGGAGCGGCTGCTCGTCAGCCCCTACCGGCGCACGCTGGAAACCGCCAGCATCATCGCCGAAATCCTCGACCTGCCAATCGCGGTGGAACCGCTGGTGCATGAGATGGCGGCATTCTCCTGCGACATCGGCACCCCGGCCAGCGAGCTCGGCAGGCTGTGGCCCGACCTCGACTTCTCCCATCTGGAGGAGACCTGGTGGCCGGCGCGCGAGGAGACCAGCCATCTGGAGGCGCGCTGCCGGCGCTTTGCCGCCCGCGCCGAAGACATCGCCGACCGCCACGCCGTCGGCGTCATCACCCATTGGGGCTTCATCCGCGGGCTGACCGGCCTGACCGTGCCGAATGGCGCCATCGTCAGGCTGCCGGCAGGGGCCGCGCCCGAACTTCTCCATCCCGCCACGTGAAGGAACATCCATGAGCGAGACCCCGGCCGAGCAGCAGGCCGCGCCGATCCAGGTGCTGACCCAGTATGTGCGCGACCTTTCCTTCGAGAACCCGAACGCCCCGGAAAGCCTGGTGGCCGATGGCGAGCAGCCGGCAGTGCAGGTCAGCGTCGACGTGACCGCGCGGCGGGTGCAGGAGAACCTGTTCGAGGTGGCGCTGGCGATCGGCGTGGATGCCAAGCGCGGCGGCAAGCCGATGTTCCTGTGCGAGGTGACCTATGCCGGGGCCTTCGTGGTCCAGGGCGTGGCGGAAGAGCACCTGCACCCCTTCCTGCTGATCGAGGGGCCGCGCCTGCTGTTCCCCTTTGCCCGGGCGATCGTGAACGAGGCGGTGCGCGATGGCGGCTTCCCGCCGATCATGCTGCAGCCGATCGATTTCGCCGCCCTCTACCGCAGCCGCCAGGCCCAGCAGCAGGGCCAGGCCTAGCCTGCCGGCGCCGCGCCCTCAGCCCTCGGCGAGGCAGGCCGCCACCAGCTGCGCAAAGGCGCGGGCGCGATGGCTGGTGGCGTGCTTGTGCGCCGGGTCTGCCTCGCCATAGGTCAGCACCTCGCCCTCGGGCACGAAGATCGGGTCATAGCCAAAGCCCCGGGTACCGCGCGGCGGCCAGGCGAGGCTGCCGGCGACGACACCCTCGAAGCCCTCGACATGACCATCCGGCCAGGCCAGCGCCAGGGCGCAGACGAAGCGGGCCGAACGGTCCGGCGCGTTGCCCAGCTCGGCATTCACCCGCGCCATCGCCGCCGCGAAGTCCTTGGCCGGCCCGGCCCAGCGCGCCGAATAGATGCCGGGGGCGCCACCCAGCGCGGTCACCGCCAGGCCGGAATCATCGGCCAGCGCCGGCAGGCCGCTGGCGGCTGCCGCCGCCTGCGCCTTCAGCGTGGCGTTGGCGAGGAAGCTGTCGCCGGTCTCGTCCGGCTCGGGCAGGCCGAGCGCCCCGGCCGAGACCGTTTCGATACCGAAAGGACGGAGCAGCGCGGCAATCTCCACCAGCTTGCCGGGGTTGTGGGTGGCGATCACCAGCCGCCCGGGACCGAGCCGGCGGGCCATCAGCCGAGCGCTGCCTGCTGGCAGGCGACCAGCTCGCCGATGCCCTTGCGCGCCAGCATCAAGAGGGTGTGGAACTGGGCCTCGTCGAAGGGCGCGGTCTCGCCCGTCGCCTGCACCTCGACCAGCCCGCCGGAGGCGGTGATCACGAAATTCGCGTCCGCCTCGGCATGGGAATCCTCGGCATAGTCAAGGTCGAGCACGGCGGTGCCGCGGAACAGGCCGCAGGAGATGGCCGCCACCGGCTCGCGCAGCACCGGCCTGGTGACCGCGCCGATGCGGGCGAGGTGGCGCAGCGCAAAGGCCAGCGCCACATAGCCCCCGGTGACCGAGGCCGTGCGGGTGCCGCCATCGGCCTGCAGCACGTCGCAGTCGATCTTGATCTGGATCTCGCCGAGGGCGGCAAGGTCGCAGACGGCGCGCAGCGACCGCCCGATCAGGCGCTGGATCTCCTGGGTGCGGCCCGACTGCCGGCCGCGCGCCGCCTCGCGCTCGCTGCGGGTGCCGGTGGAGCGCGGCAGCATGCCGTATTCGGCCGTCACCCAGCCGCGCCCGGTATTGCGCAGGAAAGGCGGCACCCGTTCATCGACCGAGGCCGTGCACAGCACCACCGTGTCGCCGAAGCGGGTCAGGCAGGACCCCTCCGCATGCCGCGCCCAGCCCGGCTCCAGCGTGATGGCGCGGAGCTGGTCGGGCGCGCGTCCTGATGGGCGGCCTTCGGTCGCGGATGCCATCTGTCATTCTCCTGGCTGGCGGTCTTTCGGCAATCGGCCCGTCCCTTAGCCCCCAGCGTTGACGCGCGCAACCCTGCCACCCTACATGAAGGCCGCCATGATCGGAGAACTGAACGGACGCAGCCGCGAGATCCTGAAGCTGGTCGTCGATTCCTACATCGAGACCGGCGAGCCCGTGGGCAGCCGCACGCTGTCGCGCCGGCTGGGCATGACCCTGTCGCCCGCCACCGTGCGCAACGTGATGGCCGACCTTGAGGATGCAGGGCTTCTCGCTGCACCCCACACATCGGCCGGGCGCATCCCGACCGATGCCGGGCTGCGCCTGTTCGTCGACGGGCTGCTTGAGGTGGGGCTGCTGAGCGAGGAGGAGCGCAAGGCGATCGAGAGCCGCGTTGCCGCCACCGGCAGGACCGTGGCCGAGCTTCTGGAGGAGGCGACGGCCGCGCTGTCCGGCCTGTCGCGCCATGCCGGGCTGGTGATGGCCCCGAAGACGGAGAGCCGCCTGAAGCACATCGAGTTCGTCGCCCTGTCGCCGGGGCGGGCGCTGGTGGTGCTGGTCTCCGACAATGGCCTGGTCGAGAACCGGATGATCGAGGTGCCGCAGGGCCTGCCGCCCTCGGCCCTGGTAGAGGCGGCAAACTACGTGAACGCGCGGCTGAGCCAGCGCAGCATCGCCGAGGCGCGGCTGGCGGTCGAGGAGGAGATCGCCGCCCATCGCAGCCAGATCGACGAGCTGACGCAGCGCATCGTGCGCGCCGGGCTGGCGACGGCCGTGGAGGCGTCCGGCGGCGGCTACCTGATCGTGCGCGGCCAGTCGAGCCTGCTCGCCGATGTCACCGCGATCGAGGATCTGGCCCGCGTGAAGACGCTGTTCGCCGCGCTGGAGGCCAAGGAGAACATGCTGCGCCTGCTCGACGCCACCAGCCAGGGCGAGGGCGTGCGCATCTATATCGGCGCGCAGACCGAGCTGTTCGGGCTGGCCGGCTTCTCGGCCATCGTCGCGCCCTACCGCAACGCGCGCGAGCAGGTGCTGGGCGCCATCGGCGTGATCGGCCCCGTGCGCATGAACTATGGCCGCATCATCCCGATGGTGGACCACACCGCGGCGGTGATCGGCAAGCTGATAGGCTGAAAGGGATATCCATGACCGACCAGAATGACGACGCGCCCCAGGCCGAAGCCGCCGAAGCGCCGGCCGGGGATCGGCTGGCGGCGGCCGAGGCGGAGGTCGCCTCGCTGAAGGACCAGCTTCTGCGCGCCCTTGCCGAGCAGGAGAACCTGCGCCGGCGGGCCGAGCGGGACCGCGAGGATTCGCGCAAGTTCGCCATCGCCGGCTTCGCCAAGGACCTGGTGAACGTGGCGGAGAACCTGCGCCGGGCGCTCGATGCGGTGCCGGCGCCGCTGCGCGAGGACGAGACCGCCAAGCCGCTGCTGACCGGCGTCGAGATGACCGAGCGCGAGCTGATGGCCGCCTTCGAGCGCCATGGCGTGCGCCGCATCGATCCTCTTGGCCAGCCCTTCGACTACAACTACCACCAGGCGATCGCCGAGGTGCCCGGCACCGACAAGCCCGCCGGCACCGTGGTCCAGGTGCTCCAGGCCGGCTTCGTGCTGCACGACCGCATCCTGCGCCCGGCCATGGTCGGCGTCGCCAAGGGCGAGGCAAAGCTCCCCGGCGAAAAGGTCGACACCAAGGCGTAAGGGTCGGTTCGGACCCGGTTCGATCCTGCCCGGCGGACGCAGGGGTCAGGCTCTCGGATCTGCGGCGATTCTCCGCGCCGCGCCGCTGCCTAGCCCAAGGCCTCGGCTGCCGGGTCATGGGCGCGGCGCTTGGTCTGGGCGGCGCTGCGGCTGGTGACGGCGTAGCAGTAGACGCAGCCATGGGTGCAGGTGTCATAGGCACCGATGTCGCGGGATTCGAAGCAGTCGCAGCCCGGGCGGTTGCCCTTGCGGCGGGCGGCGAGAGGGCGGCCGGCGATGGCGGCGAGGCGGCCGGCGTCGACGCAGGCGGCTG
>CAZEQG010000180.1:0-6364 GCA_964514295.1 uncultured Alphaproteobacteria bacterium | reverse complement strand
CACCCGGGCCGGCAGCTCGGCCGGCGCCACCTTCAGGACGGCGGCCGCCTCGGCCAGCAGGGCGTCCTGCGCGCGGACAAGGGCCAGCGCCCCTTCGCCGGTCACCGCCTCGACCCGCCGCACCCCGGCGGACACGGCCGTTTCGCCGGTGATCCGGAAGAAGCCGATGTCGCCGGTGCGCCGCACATGGGTGCCGCCGCACAGCTCGACGGAATAGGCGCTGCGCCCGCCCTCGCCCTCCCCGCCCATGGCGAGCACCCGCACCTCCTCGCCGTACTTCTCGCCGAACAGCGCCAGCGCACCGGCGGCGATCGCGTCCTCCGGCGTCATCAGCGTGGTCGTTACCTCGGCGTTGAGGCGGATGCGCGCATTCACCTCGGCCTCCACCGCGGCGATATCCTCGGCGGTGAGCGGGCGGGGGTGGCTGATGTCGAAGCGCAGCTTGTCGGGCGCCACCAGCGAGCCCTTCTGCGTCACATGCTCGCCCAGCCGGCGGCGCAGCGCCTCGTGCAGCAGATGGGTGGCGGAATGGTTGGCGCGCAGCGCTGCCCGGCGGCTGCCGTCCACGCTCAGCGTCACCGCCTCGCCCACCGCGATCGCGCCGCTGACGGTGCCGAGATGGACATGCAGATCGCCCAGCTTCTTCAGCGTGTCGGTCACCGCCACGCTGCCGCCGGGCCCGGTGATCACCCCGGCATCGCCCATCTGGCCGCCGGATTCGCCATAGAAGGGGGTCTGGTTCACCACCACCGCCACGGCGGCGCCGGCCTCCGCCCGTTCCACCCGCCGGCCATCCACCACCAGGGCCAGCACCTGGCCCTCGGCGCTCTCGGTCGCATAGCCCAGGAAGTCGGTCGCGCCCTTGTCCTGGCGGATGTCGAACCACACCTGGTCGGTCGCGGCCTCGCCGCTGCCGGCCCAGGCGGCCCGGGCGGCGGCGCGCTGGCGGGCCATGGCGGCATCAAAGCCGGCCTGGTCGAGCGTCCGCCCCTGGCCGCGCAGGATGTCGGCCGTGAGGTCGGCCGGGAAGCCATAGGTGTCATAGAGGCGGAAGGCGACCTCGCCGGGCAGCGCCTGGCCGCTGCCCAGCTTGCCCGTCTCCTCCTCCAGCAGCCGCAGGCCGCGCTCCAGCGTCACCTTGAAGCGCGTCTCCTCCAGCTTCAGCGTCTCCGTCACCAGGGCCTGGGCGCGGACCAGTTCCGGATAGGCCTGGCCCATCTCGGCCGCCAGCGCCGGCACCAGGCGCCACATCAGCGGCTCGCGGCAGCCCAGCATATGGGCGTGGCGCATGGCCCGGCGCATGATCCGCCGCAGCACATAGCCGCGCCCCTCGTTCGAGGGCAGCACGCCGTCGGCGATCAGGAAGGCCGAGGCGCGCAGATGGTCGGCGATCACCCGGTGCGACACCTTCTTCGGCCCGTCCGGGTCGACGCCGCTCTCGGAGGCCGAGGCCTCGATCAGGGCGCGCATCAGGTCGATGTCGTAGTTGTCGTGGCGGCCCTGGAGCACGGCCGCCACACGCTCCAGCCCCATGCCGGTGTCGATGGACGGGCGCGGCAGGGGCACCCGCTCGCTTTTCGTCACCTGCTCGAACTGCATGAACACGAGATTCCAGATCTCGATGTAGCGGTCGCCGTCCTGCTCGGGGCTGCCGGGCGGGCCGCCCCAGATGCCGGGGCCGTGGTCGAAGAAGATCTCCGAGCAGGGGCCGCAGGGCCCGGTGTCGCCCATCGCCCAGAAATTGTCGGAGGTGGCGATGCGGATGATGCGGTCTTCCGGCAGCCCGGCGATCTTCTTCCAGTAGCCGGCCGCATCCTCGTCCTCGTGGAACACGGTGACCAGCAGCCGGTCGGCGGGCAGGCCCATCTCCTTCGTCACCAGGGTCCAGGCCAGCTCGATCGCCCGTTCCTTGAAATAGTCGCCGAAGGAGAAATTCCCCAGCATCTCGAAGAAGGTGTGGTGGCGGGCGGTGTAGCCGACATTGTCCAAGTCGTTGTGCTTGCCGCCGGCGCGCACGCATTTCTGTGCCGTGGTGGCGCGGCTGTAGGGCCGCTTCTCGGCACCGGTGAACACGTTCTTGAACTGCACCATGCCCGAGTTGGCGAACATCAGCGTCGGGTCGTTGCGCGGCACCAGCGGGGAGGAGGCCACCACCTCGTGGCCGTTCCTGGCGAAGAACTCTAGGAAGGTGCGGCGGATCTCGGCGGCGCTCGACATGGGGCAACTCGGGTTCGGGGGAACTGAGGCTTTTAGCCGGAAGGCAGGCGGGGAGTCCAGCGAGGCCGGGGCGACGCCACGCTTGCCCGGTGCCGTTCTCTCACGGCACGGTGAGTGGTGGTGAACGAAGGATCGCCCGATATTGCCGCCATGAGCCCGTCCGACACCGCCCTTGTCCGACAGCGCCGCGGCGCCCTCTCGCGGCTGCTGCCGCTGGCCCTGATCGGCCTTGGCATGGCGGCCTTCTTTGCCCTTGGCCTGCATCGCGAACTGTCGCTGGAGGCGCTGCGCGACAACCGCGAGGCGCTGCGCGCGCTGGTGGCCGCGCATGGCGTGCTGGCGGCGGCCGGCTTCGTCACCCTCTATGCCGTGGTGGTGGCCTGCTCGCTGCCGGCGGCCACCCTCTTGACCCTGGCCGGCGGGCTGCTGTTCGGGCTGTGGCTCGGCACCGCGCTGGTGCTGGCGGGTGCGACGCTGGGGGCGGTGGCGGTGTTCCTGGCCGCCCGCAGCGCCTTTGCCGGGGTGCTGCGGCGGCGGGCCGGCCCCTGGCTCGGCGCCATGGCCGAGGGGTTCCGGCGGAATGCGCTGTCCTACATGCTGGTGCTGCGGCTGGTGCCGCTGTTTCCCTTCTTCGTGGTGAACCTGGTGCCGGCCTTCCTTGGCGTGCCGCTGCGGATCTATGTGCTGGGCACGGTGCTGGGCATCATCCCGGGCACCTTCGTCTATGTCGGTGTCGGCAACGGGCTGGGGGCGGTGTTCGCCGCCGGCGGCCGGCCCGACCTTTCGATCCTCTACGATGCCGCGGTGCTGGGGCCGATGCTGGGGCTGGCGGCGCTGTCGCTGCTGCCGGTCGCCTACCGGGCGCTGCGCCGGCCGGCATGACCGGGGCGGCGGTTCTGACGCCGGATCTCTGCGTCATCGGCGCCGGCTCGGGCGGCCTGTCGGTCGCCGCCGGCGCGGTGCAGATGGGGGCGCCGACGGTGCTGGTCGAGCGCGCGCTGATGGGCGGCGACTGCCTCAACCACGGCTGCGTCCCGTCGAAGGCGCTGCTGGCGGCGGGGAAGGCGGGGCTGGACCATGCGGCGGCGCTGGAGCGGCTGCACCAGGTGATCGCCGAGATCGCCCCGCATGATTCGCAGGAGCGTTTCGAGGGCCTGGGCGTGACCGTGCTGCGCCAGTCCGCCCGCTTCCTCGACCCCCGCACCATTGCCGCCGGCGATCTGCTGGTGCGCCCGCGCCGCTTCGTGATCGCCACCGGCTCAGCGCCGCTGGTGCCGCCGATCCCCGGCCTCTCCGGGGTGCCTTACCTGACCAACGAGACCATCTTCCATCTGCGCGAGCGGCCCTCCCACCTGATCGTGCTGGGCGGCGGGCCGATCGGGGTGGAGATGGCCCAGGCCCACCGCCGCTTCGGGGTGGCGGTGACGGTGGTGGAGATGGCGGGGCTGCTGCCGCGCGACGATCCCGAGGCGGTGGAGGTGCTGCGCGCCCGGCTGCTGGCGGAAGGCATCACCCTGGTCGAGGGCGGCCGGGCGACGGCGGTGGAGGCCGCCGGCCCCGGCATCCGCGTGACGGTGGAGCGCGAGGGGGCGGCGCGCATGGTGGAGGGCTCGCATCTGCTGGTGGCGCTCGGCCGGCGGCCCGCGGTCGGCGGGCTGGACCTGGAGGCGGCCGGCATCGCCCATGACGCCCGCGGCATCACCGTGGATCAGGGCCTGCGCACCACCAACCGGCGCGCCTTCGCGATCGGCGACTGCGCCGGCGGGCCGCAATTCACCCATGCCGCCGCCTATCATGCCGGCATCGTGCTGCGCCGGGCCCTGTTCCGGCTGCCCGCCAGGGTCGACTATGCGGCCTTCCCCTGGGTCACCTACACCGATCCCGAACTGGCCCAGGTCGGCGCCACGGAGGCGGAGGCGCGGGCCCGCCATGGCGCCGTCAACATCCTGCGCTGGCCCTTTGCCGACAATGACCGGGCGCGTACCGAGCGGCGCCATGACGGCTTCGTGAAGGCCGTGGTGTCGCCGCGGGGCGCCATCCATGGCTGCACCATCGTCGGCCCCTCGGCGGGCGAGCTGATCGCGCCCTGGGCGCTGGCCATCGCCAAGGGGCTGACGGTGAAGGACATCGCCGCGCTGGTGCTGCCCTATCCGACGCTCGGGGAGGCCTCCAAGCGGGCGGCGGGCAGCTTCTTCGCCCCGCGCCTGTTCTCGGCGGGCACCCGCCGGCTGGTGCGCTTCCTGGCGCGCTTCGGCTGAGCCGGGCGATCTGCTAGGCTTGCCGGCCATGGACGGTTTCGCGCGCCCGAGCCTTTCGGCCCGCCTGCTGCTGCTGACCGCGGCCTTCGTGATGATCGCCGAGGTGCTGATCTACACCCCCTCGATCGCGCGTTTCCGCCTGGTCTGGCTGCAGGAGAAGCTGGCCGCCGCGCATCTGGCCAGCCTGGCGGTGGAGGCGACACCCGACCGCATGCTGTCGGCCGAACTGTCGATGCGCCTGCTCGACCATGTCGATGCCTATGTCGTCGACCTCTACCGCGGGCTCGAGCACACCCACATGCTCTCGCGCGTGAGCACGCCCGACATCGATGCCGTCTATGACCTGGAGGAGGACAGCCCGCTGGTGCTGATCGGCGATGCCTTCGCCACCCTGGCCCAGCCCGCCGGGCGGGTGATCCAGGTATTCGGCCAGTCGCCCAAGGATGGCAGCGTCGCCGTCCATGTGGTGATGCGCGAGGAACCGCTGCGCGATGCGATGATCGCCTTCTCCGAGCGCATTCTCGCCCTCAGCATCGTCATTTCGCTGATCACCGGGGCGCTGGTCTTCCTGTCGCTGCGCTACCTCATCGTCCGCCCGGTGCGCCGGCTGACCGACAGCCTGATGGCCTTCCGCCGCGATCCCGAGAACCCGGCGAGCGACCCGCCGGCCACCAGCCGGCGCGACGAGATCGGTGCGGCCCTGCGCGAGCTGGCCCACATGCAGGCCGACCTGCGCGCGGCGCTGCGGCAGAAGACGCGGCTGGCCACGCTGGGGGCAGCCGTGGCCAAGGTGAACCACGACCTGCGCAACATGCTGGCCAGCGCCACCCTGATGTCCGACCGGCTGCTGCAGCACCCCGATGCCCAGGTGCGCAAGGTGGCCGAGCGGCTGATCGCCGCCATCGACCGCGCCGTCACCTTGTGCACCCAGACCCTGACCTATGCCCAGGGCGCCCCGCCGATCGCCCGCGCCCGTCTCGACCTTGCCGGCCTGGTCGATGCCCTGGCGCGCGAGTTCCGCGACGCTGGGCGGGGGCTCGTCATCGACAACCAGATCCCCCAGGGTCTGGCGGTGGAAGCCGATGGCGAACAGCTCGCCCGGGTCTTCGACAATCTCGCCGGCAATGCCGCCGAGGCCGGCGCCCGACGCCTGTCCTTCCGGGCCGAGATTGCGGGGGACACCCTGGTGCTGCTGGTGGTCGATGACGGGCCGGGCATCCCCCCCGACATCCGGCCGCGCCTGTTCGAGCCCTTCGCCGGCAGCAGCAAGAGGCGCGGCACCGGCCTTGGCCTTGCCATCGCGCGCGAGCTGGTGGCGGCGCATGGCGGCAGCATCGCGCTTGCCGACAGCGGCGCCGGCGGCACGGCCTTTCGCATCGAGCTGCCGGCGGTGACGCGGCAGGGGGCGGCGCGGCCTTGAGGTTGTTCTCTTATTGTTCTATAATGGGCATTATTGGTTGCGTGTGATCAAGGCTGCTGCCGTGGGAATGGGGCCTCTGGGAATCCGAATTGCCGGCGCCGGCGTGCTGCTGCTGGCCGGGCTGGTGCCGATGCCGGCGGGGCTTCAGTCGCTGGCGGGACCGGTGCCGGCGCAGGTGCTGGCGGTGATCGATGGCGACACGCTGGCGGTGCGCGCGCATGTCTGGCTCGGGCAGACGGTGGAGACGAAGGTCAGGCTGGCCGGCATCGACACGCCGGAGCTGCGCGGCCGCTGCCCGCGCGAAAGGGCGCTGGCCGAGCAGGCGCGGCAGCGGCTGAGCGATGCGGTCGCCGGCGGGGAGGTGGTGCTGACCGGCATCCATTTCGGCAAGTATGCGGGCCGGGTGGTGGCGACGGTGCACACGCCGGCCGGCCAGGACCTGGCGGCCATGCTGCGCGGGGCCGGCCTG
>CAZEQG010000179.1:1248-6396 GCA_964514295.1 uncultured Alphaproteobacteria bacterium | reverse complement strand
GGGCGGCTGGCGCCGCGGCTCGCCGGGCCGTGGATCTGCCTGGTCGAGCTGTTCCAGGCCCTGGACCTTGCGACCGGGCGCGCTGCCGGCGAGGCCCGCCGCGGGCTGGAAGCGGCGCTGGCCGATGCCTTCCCGCACTATGCCGACCGCCTGGCCAAGACCCTGTTCGCCGAGGACCATCCCGACCTCGTCAGCCTGTCGATGGACCTGCTGCGGCTGGATGTCCTGGAGCACGGGCTGGAGGCGCTGGGGGCCACGGCCGAGCAGCGCCAGGTCCGCGGCTATGCCCGGCTGTTCGCCGGCCAGGTCGTCCGCAAGGTGAACGCCATGATCGCCGGCGCGGCGCTGGGAGGCGGCGGGGCCGAGGAGAAGGCACTGGCGCGCTTCGCCGTGGCCGCACTGCTGGTCGACATCGAGGAGCTGATCGGCCTCGCCGACCGGCTGCTGGAGCGCGATGCGCCAGGCTGGCGGGCCGGCGGGCCGGAGGCGGTCGGCGGCCAGACCCTGGCCGAGCTGGTGGGCAATCTGGCCCTGCTGGCGCGCATCGTCATCGACGAGCTGAACGAGATGGCCGGCGCTCCCGAAGGCGGCGGCGACGCCTTCGCCGGGCGGCTGAAGCAGCTTGGCCTGCTCTACGCCTTCGCCACCCGGATCGACGATCCGGCCTGTGCCCAGGCGCTGAAGGAGCTGGTGCAGGAGGTCCGCCAGGCGATCGAGCGCATCACCCGGGCGCTGGCCGCCGCCGTCGCCGAGGGCGGCACCGCCCCGGCGGCACGCCGGCCCATGCTCGCCCAGCTGATGGCGCTGCACGACCTCGCCGCCTCGCTGCGCTGGGAGCATATGCGCCGCTTCATTCTGGAAGCCCTGCGCGACCAGGTGGTCGCGGCCGGGTAGAGGCGCTGGCCGCGCCGCTGCCCCCCGGCCACGACCCGGCCGCCTCCCCCTTCGTCCCTCGACAGGCGCGGAATGAAGGGCGCACGGTGAGGCGGAATGGGAGGGTGGGGCAGCGTCGCCAAAGATCGCCATCCCCCAGTCGCCTCATGGTGAGCCCGTCGAACCATGAGGCGCACCACCGTCCGTGCGGCCGCCTCCCCTTCGACGGGCTCAGGGTGAGGCGGAATGGGAGGGTGGAGGCAGCGTCGCCAAAGATCGCCATCCTCCCCCAGTCGCCTCATGGTGAGCCCGTCGAACCATGAGGCGCACCACCGTCCGTGCGGCCGCCTCCCCTTCGACGGGCTCAGGGTGAGGCGGAATGGGAGGGTGGAGGCAGCGTCGCCAAAGATCGTCGCCCGTCCAGTCGCCTCATGGTGAGCTTAGTCGAACCATGAGGCGCACCACCGGCGCTCCGGCCGCCTCGGGGAGGTGCAGTAGTGCCGGCCCTACCGGGCCAGCGCGCGCATGGCGGCGTCGAGGCCTGCCAGGGTCAGGGGGTACATGCGGCCCGCCATCAGGCGCTGGACGATCTGCACCGACTGGGCATAGCGCCAGGCGCTCTCGGGCAGCGGGTTCAGCCAGGCGGCCTTTGGATACTGGTCGAGGAGGCGGGTGAGCCAGCGCTGCCCCGGCTCCTCGTTCCAGTGCTCGACCGAGCCGCCCGCCGCGGTCAGCTCATAGGGGCTCATGCTGGCATCGCCGACCAGCACCAGGCGATGCTCCGGCCCGTAGCGGCGGATCACCTCCAAGGTCGGCACCCGCTCGACATGGCGGCGGCGGTTGTCCTTCCACACGCCTTCATAGGGGCAGTTGTGGAAGTAGAAATGCTCCAGCCGGCGGAACTCGCTGCGGGCGGCCGAGAACAGCTCCTCGCACACCGTCACATGCCCGTCCATCGAGCCGCCGACGTCGAGGAACAGCAGCACCTTCACCAGATTGCGCCGCTCCGGCCGCAGCTTCAGGTCGAGCAGTCCGGCGTTGCGGGCGGTGGCGCCGATGGTGCCGTCGAGGTCGAGTTCCAGCTCTGCGCCCTCGCGGGCGAAGCGGCGCAGCCGGCGCAGGGCCAGCTTAATGTTGCGGGTGCCGAGCTCGACCTGATCGTCGAGGTTGCGGTACTCGCGCCGGTCCCACACCTTGGCGGCGCGGCCGTGGCGGCCCTTTTCCTGGCCGATGCGCACACCCTCGGGGTTGTAGCCCTGGGCGCCGAAGGGCGAGGTGCCGGCAGTGCCGATCCATTTCGAGCCGCCCTGGTGGCGCTGCTTCTGCTCGGCCAGGCGCTGGCGCAGCGTCTCCATCAGCGCCTCGAAGCCGCCGAGCGCCCGGATCTTTTCCATCTCCTCCGCCGTCAGCAGCTTCTCGGCCAGCTTCCGCAGCCACTCCTCGGGCAGGTCCTCAGGCAGCAGCGGGTCGGTCGGCTCGATGCCCTTGAAGCTTTCGCCGAACACGCGGTCGAAGCGGTCGAAGTGGCGCTCGTCCTTCACCAGGGTGGCGCGCGAGAAGACGTAGAAGTCGTCCAGCGTGAAACCGGCAACGCCGGCCTTCATCCCTTCGAGGAGGGTGAGGTATTCGGTCAGCGAGACCGGCAGCCGCGCCTGGCGCAGATTGAGGAAGAAGCCCGTCAGCATGGCGGCGAGCATCGCCCGCGTCCTGGGGCCGGCGCAAGTGCGCCCGATCAGGCGGCCGGCGGCACCCCGGCGGCGGCCAGCGCCGCCTTCTGGCGGGCGGCCAGCGCCTCGACGTCGAAGTCGCCGATCAGCTCGTGGAACAGGCGGTACCAGTTCACCTCGGCCCGCAGATGGATGAAGACCGAGCCGAGGCCGATGGCGGCGCGGTCCATCAGCACGAATTCCCGCGGCGGGGCGACGCCGCCGATGCGCCTGAGCTCGGCATGCACCCCTTCGGCCACCTTGCGCCCATAGGCCGCGGCGTTGGTCTCGCCGACGCCGGCCACCCGGTCGGTCAGGATCGGGCGGTAGACGAACTCGGCCCAGCGGTTCAGCACCGCGATCTTCTCGCGGGTCAGCCCGCTGAAGCCCCAGCTCTCATAGGCGGCCACCGCCAGCGCCTCGTCGCCATCATGGAGGGCGCGGTAGAGATCGATCACGCCCTTCACGAAGCCCGGGCGGAACACCCTGATGCAGCCGAAATCCAGCAGGTTGACCCCGCCATCCGGGCGCACCGAGTAGTTCCCCAGATGCGGGTCGCCATGGATCACGCCATGGCCGTAGAAGGGCAGGTACCAGGCCCGGAACATCGCCAGCGCCACCTGGTTGCGGAAGGCCTGGTCGCGCCCGCGCACCGCCAGCAGCCGCTCGCCGTCGAGCCAGGTCATGGTCAAGAGCCGGCCGGTCGACAGCGCCGGCACCGGCTCGGGCAGGCTGACCGCCGCCTCCCCGGCCAGCATCAGGCGGTAGAGCGCGATGTGCCGGCGCTCGCGCTCATAATCCAGCTCCTCGCGCAGCCGCGCCGACAGCTCCTCAACGATCCGCCCGGGGTCGATGGCGCTGTCGTAGCGCGACCAGATGCCGGCGGCCAGGCGGAGCTGGCGCAGGTCGGCCTCCACTGCCGAGGCCATGTCGGGATACTGCAGCTTGCAGGCCAGCGCCGTGCCGTCCTGCCCGGTCGCCCGGTGCACCTGGCCGAGCGAGGCGGCCGCCACCGCCTGCCGCCCGAACTCGCGGAACCGCCCCTCCCAGCCCGGCCCCAGCTCGGCCGCCATGCGCCGCTTCACGAAGGGCCAGCCCATCGCCGGCGCATCGGCCTGGAGCTGCTGCAGGGCGGCGGCATATTCGGCCGGCAGCGCATCGGGGATGGTCGACAGGATCTGCGCCACCTTCATCAGCGGCCCCTTGATGCCGCCCAGGGCCTGCGTCAGCGTATCGGCGTGGCGGCCACGATCAAGGGCGAGGCCGAGATAGCGCTCGCCGGCCAGCCGCGCCGCCAGCCCGCCGACCGTGCCGGATACCTGGGCATAGCGCTTCAGCCTGCCGGCCAGGGTGTTGTCCTCCGCCATGCCACAAGACATGGCGCTGGCGCCGGCGATTGCCAGGGCGGCGCCATGCGGCGACACCGCCCCTTTCGGCCACAGCCCCCTTTCGGCCACAGCCCAGCCATGCCCGGCGGGGGCTATCGCCGGGCCGGCCGGGGGGATAGAGTGCGCGCCTTCCATTCAGGTGCCCGCCTTGCTCGACACCCTGATCGCCTTCTTCGTCCCGGCCGAGCTGGAGCTGTGGTCGGCCCTGCTGCTGGTCGCGCTCAGCTTTCTCGCCTCGGCGCTGACCGGGGCGATGGGGCTGGGCGGGGGCATGCTGATGCTGGCGGTGATGGCCCAGCTCCTGCCCACCGCCGTGCTGATCCCGGTGCATGGGGTGGTCCAGGTCGGCTCCAACCTGGGGCGCGCCGTGATCATGCGCCGGCACATCGCGCGGGCGCTGGTGCTGCCCTTCTTGCTGGGCTCGGTGGTCGGGGTGGCGCTTGCCTCGCAGCTCGTGGTGGCGCTGCCGAAGCCGGTGCTGGAGCTGGTGCTCGGCCTGTTCATCCTGTGGTCGACCTGGGCGGCGAAGCTGAAGCCGAGCCGCATCGCGCCGCGGCTGTTCTGGCTTCCCGGCCTGGTCAGCAGCTTTGCCACCATGTTCGTCGGCGGCACCGGGCCGCTGGTGGCCGCCTTCCTGGTGCCCGATCCCCTGACCCGGCACCAGGTGGTGGCCACCCACGCCGCCTTCATGACGCTGCAGCACGGGCTGAAGATCGGCGCCTTCACCGCCCTCGGCTTTGCCTTCCTGCCCTGGCTGCCGCTGCTGGTGCTGATGGTGGCGCTGGGCTTCCTTGGCACCATGGTCGGCAACCGTTTCCTCGACCGCCTGCCCGAGAAGACATTCGCCGTGATCTTCAAGGGCGTGCTCACCCTGCTCGCCCTCAACATCGTGCTTGCGGGGTCACTCGGGCTGATCGGCTGAGCGGTGCCAGTGCAGGGTGAGCAGGCTGCCCGCCGGCACCAGCCCCGCCGCCCGGTACAGCGCCACCGCGGCGGCATTGCCTGACTGCGCCCCGACCGCCAGATCCCCCTCGCCCGCCGCCAGCGCCGCCGCCACCAGAAGCCGGCCCCAGCCCTGCCGCCGCCGGCCGGGGGCAACGGCGATCAGGTCGATGGTCCCGGCCCGCAGCATGACATGGCCGGCGATCCCGTCATCCTCGGCCACCAGCACCCCGCCGCGC
>CAZEQG010000179.1:0-1230 GCA_964514295.1 uncultured Alphaproteobacteria bacterium | reverse complement strand
GCCGGCAAGATTGGCCGCCACCCAGGCCGCCATCGCGGCATCGGCATGCCGGCGCGCGATCAGCGGATCGGCATGGAACCGGCTTTCCGTCACCGGGATGGCGGCGATCGCCGGATGATCGGCCGGCCGCGCCGGGCGGATGCCCGGGGGCAGCGGCCCCGGCCGGCAGGGGCCGGCAAAGCGCAGCAGCCGTTCGACCAGGCGGAAGCCGGCGGCCAGCAGCGGCCCCTCCCGGCCCGGCTCGACGCGCGCCACCACCATCCCGGCATCGGCGGGAACCTCCACCGGCGGCGGCGCCAGGCGGTAGACCCGGCGGGCGAGATGCGTGCTGTCGAAGGGATCGAGCGCGACGGTCACGGCACGGCCAGCTCGAAATCCTGCTCCAGCGACAGGTGGGGGCTGTAATAGGGATCGCGCAGCAGCCGGTCGCCCCAGCGCGCCAGCAGCCGGTCGCGGTCGCGCTGCCAGCGGACCAGCCGGTCGCCGGTAAGGTTCGTGCCGCGGCTGGCCGATTCATAGTGTGTCAGCACCGCCCCCGGCACCACCAGCGAGGCAAAGCCCGCCTCGCCGAGCCGCAGGCACAGGTCGACATCGTTGAAATCGTTGGGGAACTGCTCGTCGAAACCGCCCACCGCGTGGAATTTCGCCGCCTCCACCACCAGGCAGGCGCCGGTCACCGCCAGGGCCCGGTGGGTCAGCATGGCCCGGCCGAAATAGCCGGGCGCATGCGCCGGCAGCAGCCGGTGGTGATGGCCGCACACGCCGCCCAGCCCGCCGATCAGCCCCACATGCTGCACGCCGCCATCGGGATAGAGCAGCTTCGCCCCGACGGCGCCGATCTCGGGGCGCAGCGCTTCGGCCGCCAGCGCCTCCAGCCAGCCCGGGGCGCGGCAGCGGATGTCGTTGTTGAGGAAACACAGCAGCGGGGCGGCAGTTGCCCTTGCGCCGGCATTGCACAGGGCGGCGAAGTTGAACGGGCCCGGCATCGCCAGCACCTTTGCCACCGCCCGCAGCCCGTCGAGATAGGCCAGCGTCTCGGCCTCGCGGCTGCCATTGTCCAGCACCACCAGATCGATCGGCAGGCCGGCGGTGGTGCGGCCGAGCGACTGGAGGCAGGGGCGCAGCACGTCCAGCCGGTCGCGGGTGGGGATGATCACGGCGACGCGCGGCGGCGGGTCCGGCAGCAGCGCCGTCACCCGGTTGCCGCGCGGCGAGCCCTCGACCCGCGCC
>CAZEQG010000178.1:0-6398 GCA_964514295.1 uncultured Alphaproteobacteria bacterium | reverse complement strand
GCCAGGTCGCGGGACTGGGCAACCCAGCCCTCGGGCTCGGCGGCGCCGACCGCCACCAGCAGGCCCCTGCCCGGCGGCGGCCGGCGCAGCGGGCTGACCGCATCGACCTGGTCCGCCGTCAGGCGGATGTCGGCGTTGGCCGAGATCTGCAGCACCGGTGCCACCTCGTAGATGCCGCTGATCGCCGCGCAGGAGGCGATGGCCGGGTGCGAGCCCAGCGCCATCACCGCCAGATGCGCGCCCGCCGAATGGCCCATCAGGTGCAGCCGCCGGCCGCTGAAACGATCGGCCAGGAAGGCCACCGCGGCACGGACCTGCCAGGCGATCGTCGCCACCCGCACCGCCGGCGCAAGGTCATAGCCGACGAAGGCGACGGCAAGCCCGGCCGCCCGGTAGGGCGCGGCCAGAAACCGGTAGATCTCCTTGTCCAGCGCCCGCCAGTAGCCGCCATGCACGAACACCAGCAGCGGCGCCCCCGGTGGTCCCTCGTAGATGTCGAGAAGCTGCCGCGGCCCGGGGCCATAGCGCAGGTCGGCCACGTCCGGCGCCGGCGCCGCATCGCCCAGCGCCCGGTGCCGGTCGATGCGCGCCTGAAAATCCGGCACGGCGACACGGGGATTGAAATTCCGCTCGATTGTACTGGTCATATTTTGACTCTCGTTGGTAATATTTTCGACACCGTCGGTCCACTCAAGGCGGCCCTGCTACCGCGATCATCCCATCCAGGAGAATGACCATGGTCAGGAACGGATTGAGCACTGTAGAGTCCCTGGTTGCCGCGGTCATGCGCGTCTTCAGCGGATCGGTCACCGCGACGCTGCAATTTGCCTATCATGGCGGCGGAGCCGTAAGACGTCTCGCCCAATCCTTCAAGACCGAGGGCGTCGAAACGGTGGGCCCCGGCACCCTGGCGTTCATCTACTCCTTCGTAACCGCGACTGTCGTATGGATACCCGTAGATATTTCAAAGATGTTTCAGGCCGGGATCGCAAACTATATGTGGTATATCGCCGGCAACACGAATAGCCTTCTCGGGACATTTCTAATTCTTGGCACAGGTCTTGTTGAATCTTTGTTTCCAATTCTCGCAACAGCCACCATGTGCCTGCTTGTCTATGAAATCGCCTCCGTCATTGCGCTGAGGATCTTATTTTCGTCAAAAATTGTCGAGAGCGACTCGATTGAATATTATTGCGTCAGATATTTCGGCGTTTACATGCTGTTGATACTTTATGCATTCATCACGCTTGTGTTTGGTACGGTCATCCTGGTCGACGCCGCACGGTCGCTTCAGCCCCCGGAGGGGTCAGCGGGCATAAGCGCTGCATGGCCGCTGTTGCTGGTGGTCCTGTTCGTCGGCGCCACGGCGCTGGTGATCTATGAAGTGCGCAGGTTCCGCAAGACCCTGGGGTCCGTCGCCGCCGATGGTGATGCCGATCCGGACGCCCCCGGACCGGCAACAGCGGGGGCAATCATGGTGTCGGTGCTGCTGCTGAACTATGGCGTCCTGTGGTTCAAGACGCAGATTCTTGCAGCCAATCCGCAGTCGACCCGATGGATGGAGAAGTATGTCGCCGTCACCGATCTGAAATGCCATTACTCGACTGATGGAATATTATCGATATCCGCCCTCATCTCTAACGAGCTGCCAAGCGTAGAAAGAATAAAGCCCAGCGACGCAAAGTTTATTGTTGATATTCTGAAGGTTGATAAGGATTTTTCTACGCAGAAAAGCCTGTTTTGTCCATCACGCACATGGCCAGAAATTGAACGCAACACCAAATCAAGCAAAAGCGACGCCACCAATAACGTCGTTAAATTTGAAAACTATAAATTGAAGAATAATAGTCAATATTCTATCGAGACAGTAAATTCCGTAGAGTCAAAGTGCAGGGCGCCATTGTATCTCAGCGACGCCATTTACTTAGGTCCGAACAAAATAGAACAAAAATTTCTGGAAGTTGAGCCCAGATCAATTAAGGAGTATAATTTTCTGTACTATAAGGATTTTCTGGAAAATGAAAGAAAATCAGACAATATTGATATTGACAAATTCGTTAGAGAAAACAGCGACAAGGAAAATTATGCTCTGTCTTGTATCGTACTCAACAACCACAAGCGTCACATTGACAGCTTCTACAGACATGCGCCGCCGTTTCCGTTTGTGGTAGCAGCGCCTCTCGTCGTGAATATTCCGGTCGGTGGAGACCACGTCCAGGATGGAGAGCGCGTCGAAAGTTCGCCTTCCGTGTCTGGCGCAGGCAAGTTCACGCTAATTCGAGCCTGGATAAAGGACGTGTTCGGGCTATAGCGCGGTTGGCACGGCCTCGGGCCGGCCCGCCGCCCCGTCCAGTCATCATACAACCCTCTTGCGCCGACGGGGCGATCACCGGCAGATTGTCGCTCCATCACGTCCGGCGGGCGAACCGCCGGGCATCCTAGGGAGGAAGTCATGCACGCCAAGAGTCTTGGGCTGCTGGCGATTGTCGCCGCCTTCGCTGCTGCCGGCCCCGCCGCGGCGCAGCAGAAGCTGAAATTCGCCCATGTCTATGAGACCAACGAGGCCTATCACACCGCTGCCGTCTGGGCTGCCGGCGAGTTGCCGAAGCGCACCGGCAACCGCTACACCATGGAGGTGTTCCCCGCCTCCTCGCTGGGCAAGGAAGTCGACATCAACCAGGGGCTGACGCTCGGCACGGTTGACGTGATCTATACCGGCAACCTGTTCGCCGGCCGCTCCTATGGGCCGATCTCGATCGCCGGCGCCCCCTACATGTTCCGCGACCTCGCCCACTGGAAGGCCTATGCCGCCAGCGACCTGTTCAAGCAGCTCGGCGACGGCTACCAGAAGGCCAGCGGCAACAAGATCGTGGCGCTCACCTATTACGGCGACCGCCACGTCACCTCGAACCGCGAGATCAGGAAGCCCGAGGACATGAAGGGCCTGAAGATCCGCGTGCCCGAGCCGATGCTCTACCAGATGTTCCCCAAGGCCGTTGGCGCCAACCCGACGCCGATCGCCTTCGCGGAGGTCTACCTGGCCCTCCAGAATGGCACCGTCGATGCGCAGGAGAACCCCCTGCCCACCATCGATGCCAAGAAGTTCTATGAGGTGCAGAAGTACATCGTGCTGACCGGCCACATCACCGACAGCCTGCTGACCATCGTCGGCGGGCCGCTGTGGAACCGCCTGTCGGACGCCGACAAGGCCGCCTTCGACACCCTGTTCAAGGAAGCCGCCGCCCGCGCCACGCAGGAGATCGTCGACACCGAGAACAAGCTGGTGGCCGAGTTCGAGAAGCGCGGCAAGGCCGTGATCCGGGTCGACCGCGCCCTGTTCCGCGAGCCGGTGGCAAAGCTGCACACCGCCGCCGACGTGCCCTGGCCGAAGGATGTCTACGAGAAGCTCCAGGCCCTGAAGTAGCCCGGGGCTGCAATCACGTCCCCCGGGGGGCCGGCCGGTCGCGGCGGGCCCCCGGGGGAGATTGCCGAGAAACGGTCGCCGGGTGCCCCCCGGCGATTGACTTGAGCGGGGGAGCAGACGCGCCGTGCAGAACGCCAAGGACCAGCCAGCGGCCCACCTGCAATGGGCCGACGAGACCGACACGGAGGTGCCGCTCTCCGCCTACGGGCCCGAGGACTGGCCGGCGCTGCTGATCTTCTGGGCGCTGTTCGCGACCGTGTTCCTGCAGTTCTTCACCCGCTACGTGCTGAACGACAGCTTCGGCTGGACGGAGGAGGTGGCGCGCTATCTGCTGATCGGCGTCACCTTCGTCGGCGCCAGCCTCGCCGTGCGCAAGAACACGCACATCCATGTCGAGTTCATCTATGCCTATCTGCCGCGCCGCATCGGCCGGCCGCTGTCGACCCTGGTCGACCTGCTGCGGATCATCTTCTTCGCCTGGTTCGCCTGGCTCACCTGGAAGATCACGCAAGTCATGCACTACCAGCGCCTGGCCTCGATCGACCTGCCGCAGAGCCTGCTCTACGGCGTGGTGCTGTTCGGGGCCGTGTGCATGACGCTGCGCTCGGTGGCGGTTGCCGTGCGGCACTGGCGCGAGGGCGACAGCGACCTTACCCGGGTGTGCAAGTCATGATGATGATGCTGCTGTTCGTCGCCCTGTTCGGGCTGCTGATCATGGGCGTGCCGGTGGCGCTGGCGCTGGCCGGGGCATCGCTGATCTATATCGTGGTGGATGGCCGGCTGCCGGATTTCGTGCTGATCCACCGCATGGTAAACGGGGTGGACAGCTTCCCCCTTCTGGCGGTGCCCTTCTTCATCCTGGCCGGCAACCTGATGAACACCGGCGGCATCACCAACCGCATCTATGACTTCGCGGTGGCCGCCGTCGGCTGGATGAGGGGCGGGCTCGGCCACGTGAACGTGGTCGGCTCGGTCATATTCGCCGGCATGAGCGGCACCGCCGTGGCCGATGCCGGCGGCCTCGGCACGGTGGAGATCAAGGCGATGCGCGATCATGGCTATGACGCGAAGTTCGCAGTCGGCATCACCGCGGCGAGCGCCACCATCGGGCCGATCATCCCGCCTTCCCTGCCCTTCGTGATCTACGCCGTGATGGCGAACACCTCGGTCGGCCAGCTCTTTGCCGCCGGCATCATCCCCGGCCTGATGATGGCCGGCGCGCTGATGATCATGGTGACCTATTTCGCCCATGTGCGCGGCTATGACCGGGACGCCGTGTTCCGCGTCGCGGTGCTGGTGCACACCTTCGGGCGCGCCTTCCTGGCGCTCATGACGCCGGTGATCCTGATCGGCGGCATGATGAGCGGCGCCTTCACCCCCACCGAGGCCGCGGTTGCCGCCTCGGTCTACGCCCTGCTGCTCGGCCTGTGGTATGGCACCTTAAACCTGCGCCAGATCGTGCGCGTGAGCATGGAGACGATCGAGACCACCGCCTCGGTGCTGCTGATCGTCGCCGCCTCCTCGATCTTCGCGTGGATCCTCACCACCAACCGGATCACCGAGCATTTCGCCACCCTGGTGCTGGGCTTCACCAATGAGCCGTGGATGGTGCTGCTGCTGATCAACCTGATCCTGCTGGTGGTCGGCTGCTTCCTGGAGACCATCGCGGCCATCACCATCCTGGTCCCGGTGTTCCTGCCGATCATCCTGAAGCTGGAGATCGATCCGGTGCATTTCGGCCTGGTCATGGTGCTGAACCTGATGATCGGCCTGCTGACGCCACCGGTCGGCATGGTGCTCTACGTGCTGAGCCGGGTGGCCAAGCTCAGCTTCGAGGACTGCGCCAAGGCGGTGGCCCCCTTCCTGGTGCCGCTGGTCGCCGTGCTGATCATCGTCACCTATCTGCCCGGCCTCTACATGTGGCTGCCGGTGATGCTCTACCGCTGATCGGTGCCACCGCCCCGGGGCAGTAACGCTTCGTCAACAGATTCGCGCAATCCTGCAGGTGACGCGGGTGGCAAGTTCGCCCCCGCGGCGCGGGGGGAGAAGCGCCCATGAGCGAAGCCGAAATTGCGGGTGCCTTGCGTTTCCTGCGGGTGGACGATGCAACCCGGCGGGAGCTGGCTGACTTCTGGCCGCTGGTCAAGCAGCGCCTGCCGGCGATCATGGAAGGCTTCTACCAGCACCTGCGCCAGGAGCCGGCGCTGATGGCGATGTTCGACGGCCAGGCCGCCATCGGACGCGCCCGCGAGGCCCAGGGCCGCCATTGGGAGCGCCTGTTCTCCGGCCGCTTCGATGCCGACTACGCGGCTTCCGTGCGCGCCATCGCCGAGCGGCACAACCGCATCGGGCTGGAGCCGAAATGGTATCTCGGCGGCTATGCCCTGGTGATGGAGCAGCTTTTCGCCCTCGCGGTCGAAAGCCGCACCACCGGCTGGGACCGTGCCGCCGGCCGGCGGGCGGCATCGCGCACCATTGCAGCGGTCAGCCGGGCGGTGATGCTGGACATGGAGATGGTGGTCACCGTCTACATGGAGGCGAAGGAGCGCGATTTCCGCGCGCACCTGGGCCGGCTGGGCGACGACTTCCAGAAGGTGATCGGCGGCTTCACCGATTCGGTCGCCGAGGCCGCCGCAGCACTGAAAGGCAATGCCGACGGGCTGCTGAGCGACTCAGGGGCGGCGCTGACCCAGGCCGCCAATGCCGCGCAGGGCGCCAGCAGCGCCTCGACCAACATGCAGGCGGTGGCCTCGGCAGCCGAGCAGATGGCGGCCTCGATCCAGGAGATCAACCGCCAGGTCGCCCAGACGACGCAGGTGACCCACGATGCCGTCGCCACGGTCGAAAGCACCAACGCCACCATGCGCAGCCTGGCCGAGGCGGCCGCGCGCATCGGCGAGGTGGTGGGCCTGATCCAGAACATCGCCAGCCAGACCAACCTTCTGGCGCTCAATGCCACGATCGAGGCGGCGCG
>CAZEQG010000177.1:0-6438 GCA_964514295.1 uncultured Alphaproteobacteria bacterium | reverse complement strand
GTCCAGCACGGCGCGGGCGCGGGCGATCACCGCCGCCCCGCGCGCCGGGTCATAGCCCTTGCCGCCGCGCGGGCCGGGCAGCGCATCGGTGCCGTAGAGCGCGTCGTACAGGCTGCCCCAGCGGGCGTTGGCGGCATTCAGCGCATAGCGCGCGTTCATCACCGGCACCACGAGCTGCGGGCCGGCGATGCGCGCGATCTCGGGATCGACATTCAGCGTGGCGATGGCGAAGTCCGGGCCTTCGGGAACCAGATAGCCGATCTTGGTGAGGAAGGCCCTGTATTCGGCGAGGTCGAGCGGCCGGCCGCGGCGGGCGCGGTGCCAGTCGTCGATCTGCGCCTGAAGCTGGTCGCGCCGGGCCAGCAGCGCCCGGTTGCGCACGCCGAAATCGCGCAGCAGCCGCGCCAGCGCCGCCCAGAAGTCAGCCGCCGCGATGCCGGTGCCGGGGATCGCCTCCTGGTCGATGAACTGCTTCAGCCCGGGGTCGACCGACAGACCCGCCACGGTTGCGCGCGACGCCATGATTCCTCTCCCTCATGCAGGTAGCAGCATATGAGGGCGGGGCGCGCCTCGCGTAAAGCGGGGGTTCCATCATGCGGAAATGATTCTGTGCGCTCTCACCGTGCCAGGCGCCGCGATGACCGGGCAATTTGCCGTGGAATGGAAAATATGCCTGGGCGGCTGGCGGGCGGCGGCCTGGCCCGCCTGCTATGCCTGGCGGGCGGCGATGACGCCGCGGCGGATGGCGCGGGTACGGGTGAACAGATCCTCCAGCTTGTCGCCCTCGCCCCAGCGGATGGCACGCTGGAGGGCGGTCAGGTCCTCATTGAAGCGCTGGAGCACTTCGAGCACGGCCTCGCGGTTGTTCAGGAACACGTCCCGCCACATCACCGGGTCCGAGGCGGCGATGCGCGTGAAGTCCCTGAAGCCGCCGGCCGAGAACTTGATCACCTCGGACTGGAGGTGATCCTCCAGGTCGGCGGCGGTGCCGACGATGGTGTAGGCGATCAGGTGCGGCACATGGCTGGTGATCGCCAGCACCCGGTCGTGATGGGCGGGGTCCATCTCCACCACCATGCTGCCGGCCGCCCGCCAGAAGGCCGCCACCGCCTCCACCGCCGGGCGGGGGGTCCCGGCCACCGGCGTGAGGATGCACCAGCGGCCCTCGAACAGCGCGGCGAAGCCGGCATCGGGCCCGGAATGCTCGGTGCCGGCCACCGGATGACCGGGCACGAAGACCACACCTTCCGGCAGATGCGGGGTCACGGCGGCGATCGGCGACTGCTTGGTCGAGCCGACATCGGTGACGATGGCCCCCGGCCGCAGCCCGGGTGCGATGGCCTCGGCGACCGCGCCATAGGCGCCGAGCGGCGTGCAGATCACCACCAGATCGGCGCCGGCCACCGCCGCGGCCGGATCGGCGTGATAGCTGTCGCCAAGCCCGATCTCTTCCGCCCGGGCCAGGGTTTCGGCCCGCCGGCTGTGGATCGCGATGTGGCCGAACAGCCCCTTCTCGCGGGCGGCGCGTGCGATGGAGGAGCCGATCAGCCCGATGCCGATCAGCGCGGCCCTGGCGAACAGGGGGTCAGCCATCCAGGAATTCCTTCATCGCAGCGACCAGGGTACGCATCTCCGCCTCGGTGCCGACCGACAGGCGGATGTGGTTGGGCAGCTTGTAGGAGTGCATCTCGCGCAGCAGGATGCCGCGCGCCGCCATGAAGGCGAGGCAGGCGTCCTGCCCCTTGGCCGGATCCTCGGGCAGGCGCAGCAGGAAGAAGTTGCCGACCGAGGGCAGCGCCTCCAGCCCCAGCCGGCGGAACTCCTCCTGGACCCAGGGCAGCCAGGTGTCGTTGTGGGCCAGCGACCGCTCCAGGAAGGCCTCGTCGTCCAGCGCCGCCAGTGCCGCCGCCTGGCCGGCGCGGTTCACGTTGAAGGCGCCCTTCACCCGGCCCAGGGGCTCGATCAGCCCGGCCGGCCCGTAGCACCAGCCGACGCGCAGCCCGGCGAGCCCGTAGACCTTGGAGAAGGTGCGCAGCATCAGCACATTGGCCGCGCGCTCGCACAGCCCCAGGCCCGGCTCGTAGTCGTTGCGGCGGACATATTCGGCATAGGCCGCATCCAGCACCAGCACGACATCGGGCGGCAGCGCGGCATGCAGCCGCTCCACCTCCGCCAGCGGCAGGTAGGTGCCGGTCGGGTTGTTCGGGTTGGCCAGGAACACCAGCCTGGTGCGCGGCGTCACCCGGGCCAGGATCGAGCGCACGCTGACGGTGAAGCCCTCGTCCGGCGCCACCACCGGTGTGGCCCCGGCGGCGATGATCGACAGGCGGAACACCACGAAGCCGTACTGCGTGATGATGGCCTCGTCGCCCGGCCCGAGAAAGGTCTGGCAGACGAGCTGGATCAGCTCGTCAGAGCCGTTGCCCACCAGCACCCGGGCGGGATCGATGCCATGCCGGCGGCCGAGCGCTGCCGCCAGCGTCGCCGAGCCGCGCTCGGGATAGGCGTGGGCATCGGCCATGGCGGCGGTCACGGCGGCAACCGCCGCCGGGCTCGGCCCCAGCGCGCCTTCATTGGCGTTCAGGCGGATCAGCCGGCCGGGTGGCGGCGAAGCCGGGCTGGCGGCCCTGTAGGCCGGCAGGTCGAGCACGCAGGCGCGCGGACGCGGAGAGGTCACTGCTGCCCCCCTTTCCTTGGCGCCGACAGCGGCACCGGATAGGCGCCGAGCGGGATCACCCGCTCGACCGCATTGGCAAGCTGGGTCAGGCGCGGATCGCCGCTGGCCAGGAACTCCGGCACCTCGATCAGGCACATGCGGCCGTCGCCGTCGCCGGGCGCCTCGTCGAGGGCGATGATGTCGCCCTTCAGCCGGGCGGCCGTGAGGTGGCGCTTCAGCGAGGCGCGGCTGACATCGATCGGGATGCGGGCGGCGAACAGCGAACGGTCGGCGCCGCTCGGCTCGACCGGCGCCAGGGACACGATCAGCGCGTCCAGCTCACGGCCCCGGCGGTTGCCGCGGCCGGCGAAGGGAAGTCGGAAGCAGATGCGGGGGGAGGTCGGGTCGTCGGCGGCGATCAGCCGCCACCAGGGCTGCGGGTCGCCTTCATAGGGCATGGGCAGCACGCCGACTGCGGCCGATCCTTCGCTGACCGAGCGGATCACCGCGGCCGGCGTCGAATGGCCCTGCACCGGGGCGAGGATGCCGTAGTGGTCGCGCGCCATGTCGATCAGGCTGGTATCCTCCTCCACGCACAGTGCCGCCACCGAAAAGCGGCCCTGCAGCACCAGGGCGGCGCCGATCAGTTCCCGCCACAGCCGGATCAGCGAGGCCAGCGGCAGATCGCCGGAATGGCGCTGGGCGAGGCGCCGCAGCACGATCGCCTCGCGTGCCGGGCGGAAGCCCGGACTGCCGGCCTTGGCGCGGCCGATCTCGCGCACCACCTCCACCCGGCGGCGTACCAGGGCATGGAGCTGCTCGTCGATCTGGTCGATTTCCTGGCGCAGCGCGTCCAGAGTTGAGCCGCCGGAGGGCATCGGGCGAAGCGAATCCCGGTTCAGGGTGGAAGGCCGCTAGGTTTAGCCGCAGCGGCCGCCGAAGGCAAAGGGTTCCGGGGGCCGCCGCGGCTATGCGGCAAGGACGATGTCGAGCAGCCGGGAGACCTGGCTGTCCCAGCTCAGCGCCTGCATGGCCTGGGCGGCCGCCAGCGCCCGCCGGCGGGCGCCCTCGCGGTCACGCCACACCTGCTCCAGCGCCGCCACGATCTCCTCGATATCGCTTTCCCCCCAGCCTTGCGTGCCGAGATCGGGCACGCTGACCGGCCCCTGCCGGCCAAGCGCGATCACCCCATCGCCCAGAATGTCGAGGTGCCCGGTATTGGCTGACAGGATGGTCGGAACGCCGCAGGCGATCGCCTCCATCGCCACCAGGTTGGTGCCGCCCTCGCAGCGGTTGGGGAACAGCGCCACGTCGCAGTCGCGCATCAGCCCCGCCAGGCGGAAGTGCGGCCAGCGCGTGAACACATGGACATCGCGGCCCGACAGGCCGAGCTGGCCGAACATGCGCCCGAAGGCAAGCTTGCCGTCGCGCACCGGCAGCTCGTCGATGTAGGGCGACAGCGTCAGGCGCCGGAAGGAAGGGCCGGCCAGATGCGGGTTGCCCCACACCGCGATCAGCAGCGCCTCGGGATGGCGCTGGCGAAACACGGAGAACGCCTTGGCCACGATGTCCTGGCCCTTGCGGTATTCGATCTTGCCGCCAGAGAACACCACGAAGCGGTCGGCAAAGCGGTTGCGCCGCGGGGCCGGGTGGAAGATGTCGGGGTCCACGCCCTGCACCACGACCGGCACGTCCTTCAGCCCCCAGCCGGCCATGATGTCGCGGTTCCAGGTCGAGCCGGCAACGATCCGGTCATAGCGCGCCAAGGCGCCGGCGGCGTCGCGCGTGTCTTCGATGAAGGCGATGCCGATGTCGGGCCGGCCGGACAGCGGCGAGTTCCGCGTCCGGTAGGCCGGCACGCCGCCATTGCCCAGCGCGGTGAGGACCGCGAAGTCCTTGGCGCCATGTTCGCCGATCGCCGCCAGGATCGGCGCCAGGCGCGCCTGGTCGATCGGGTCGAGATCGTGGAGCAGCGGCTGCTCGAACAGCACCGGCTGGGCCCGGCCGCTTTCCGCCAGATGGCGCAGGATCGCATAGCCGTATTCGCCCCAGCCATAGCCCCCGGCCACCTGCCAGCCGATCCCCAGCCGGGGCGTCGGCATCGTCAGCGCCCCTCGGCGGCCAGCAGGAGCTGCTCTTCCATGCCGGCAAGATGGGCGGCGAAGTCATGCTTGGCCCGGTAGGCGGCATGTCCGGCCGCGCCGAGCCGGCCGGCCAGCGCCCGGTCGGCGAAGATGCGCGCGATGTTGTCGGCCAGCACCTTGTGGTCGTCGACCGGCGACAGCAGGCCGCTCTCGCCATGGACCACCGTCTCCGGGATCGGGCCGTAGTCGCTGGCCAGCACGCAGGTGGCATTCAGCATGGCTTCCAGGATGGTCAGGGTGATCAGGTCGGCACGGGTCGGGAAGACCAGCGCATCGGCATGGGCAACCCATGCCTGGGCCACGGACGGTGGCTGCTCGCCCAGCATGGTGACGGTGCGCGACAGGATCGGATGACCGCGCACATGCGCCTGCAGTTCGGCGTGGAACTCCGGCCGGTTGATCGGGCTGCCCATGAAGGTGCAGAAGATGCGCGGGTTGGCCAGATGCTCCAGGGCGCGGATCACCAGATCCTGGCCCTTGCGCTTGGCATACCAGCCGAGATGGACCAGATGCAGGTCGTCCGGCCGTTCGCGCGCGAAGGGCGGCGGCCCGTCGAAGGGATCGATGCCGATGCCATAGGGCACGATGCCGACCGGCAGGTCGCCGACATAGGGCTTGTAGAGCGCCTCGTACTGCCAGCGCGTGGGGAACACCACGCGGTTGCAGTACTGGAAAGCCTTCGGATCGACATGGCCGTTGCGCAGCCAGGACAGCCCGTCCTCCGGCTCATGGATCCACCACAGGGCCCGGCAGCGGCGGTTCACGTTCACCAGCACGGGATGGGCGATCAGCGTGTTGGCGACCAGCAGGTCGAAGGCGGAAATCCGCACCACCTCGCGGGTGGCGATGCCGGCGGCCTCGAACTCCGCCCGCAGCGGCCCGTCCTTGCCGACATGGCTCGGCAGCAGCACGGTGATCTCGTGCCGCCGGGCCAGGTGCTTCATCAGGCGGAACAGGATCAGCGGCGCGCCGGTGTAGTCCATCCGGTGGGAGTAGACGAGTATCTTCATGGCCCCTGCCATAGCAGAGCGCCCGCGCGCTGATCCAGGGGCAGCGGTGCGGTGGCCCAAGGCCCCGCGGCATTGCCGGCCGCCGGCTTTGCCGCGATAGTCGCGCCGCCATGCCGCAGCTCGCCTACCAGCACGCCTACTACCACCGCCAGGCGCCGGCCTATCTGGCGGCGCTGGCGGCCCATGCCGGCGCCGGGCCGCCCGACCTGTCGCAGCCCTTCACCTATGTCGATATCGGCTGCGGCACCGGCATCACGGCGCTGCTCACCGCCGCCAGCCACCCGACGGCCAGGGTGATCGGCATCGACATCGATCCCGGCCAGATTGCCGGCGCGCGGGCGCTGGCGGCGGCCGCCGGCCTCGCCAATCTCAGCTATCTCGAAGCCGACCTGGCGGCACCGGACCTCGACCTGCCGGATTTCGACATGGCGGTGCTGAACGGGATGTGGAGCTGGATCGGGGCGGCCGCGCGCGAGGGGGTGCTGCGCCTGCTGGCGCGCCGGCTGCGCCCCGGCGGCCTCGTCTATGTCAGCTACAATGCGCTGCCGGGGGCGGCCCCGATGCAGCCGCTGCGCGACCTGCTGGCCGGGCTGCTGCCGGCGGAGGGCGACGTATAGGGAAAGAGTGT
>CAZEQG010000176.1:0-6444 GCA_964514295.1 uncultured Alphaproteobacteria bacterium | reverse complement strand
TCGCCGCCGGCTGCCGGGTCGGGGGGTGAGGCCGCCAGGGTGTCGCGCAGGCGCGCCTCCACCGCCTGGGCCAGCCCGGCGATCGGGTCGCCGGCGCCGGGTGCGTCTGCGCTCACCTCTCCACCAGCTCCGTCGGTTCGTAGAGCATGATGCGGCTGCCGCCGGGCGAGATCTGGAAGGGCACGCTGATCAGGTGGCGCAGGCGGTTGCGCACCGATTGCCGGCGGGCCGGCTCAACGAAGAAGGCCATGAAGCCGCCGCCGCCCGCCCCCAGCAGCTTGCCGCCCACCGCCCCGGCCTCGCGCGCGGCCTCGTATATCTCGTCGATATGTGGCGTCGTCACCCCTTCCGAAAGCTCGCGCTTCAGCATCCAGCCCTCGTGCAGCAGGCGGCCGATATCGGCCAGCGGCCGGCTGCCCGATTGCAGGATCGCCTGCGCCTCCTCGACCATGGCCGCCATGCGCTCCAGATGGGCCGCCCGGCGGTCAAGATTGTCGATCTTCTTGGCCGCCACCTCCGAGGCATTGCGCGACAGGCCGGTGAAGAACAGCATCAGCGAGCGCTCCAGCTCCTGGCGGCGGCGCGCCGGCACGATCACCGGCGTCACCTCGAAGCTGCCGTCCGGGCGGAAGTCGATGCGGTTCAGCCCGCCATAGGCGGCCCAGATCTGGTCCTGGCTGCCGACCGCCTCGCCGATCACCTCCTGCTCGATGCGGATTGTCTCCTCGGCCAGGTGCTGCCGGGTCACCATCCGGCCCTGCAGGGCATAGAGCGCATTCAGCAGGCCGCAGGTGAAGGAGGACGAGGAGCCGAGGCCCGAGCGCGCCGGCAGGTCGCCGTCGTGGTGCACCTCCAGCCCCTCGAAGATGCCCATTTCCTTGAACACCGCGCGCACCGCCGGATGGATGATCTCGTCCACCTCGCGCACCAGCTCGATGCGCGAATAGACGATGCGGTGGCGATGCTCGAAGAAGGGCGGCAGGTGGCGGATGGTGATGTAGCAGTACTTGTCGATCGCCATCCCCAGCACCTTGCCGCCATGCTGGCGGTACCAGCGCGGATAGTCCGTGCCGCCGCCGAACAGCGACAGGCGGAAGGGGGTGCGGCTGACGATCATGGGCGGCTCCCTTTCGCCCATTCAAGCACGATGGGGGCGGCGGCGGCATAGCTTTCGGGCGTGCCGATGTCGACGAAGGGGCCGGGCGCCACCACCGCGCCCAGCGCATCGGGCGGCAGACGGGCCAGGATGTCGCGCTCCAGCGAAGGGCCGTCGGTCTCCGCGATCAGGTCCAGGATGTCGTGGCCCAGCAGGTAGACGCCGGCGTTGATCAGGCCGGGGCCGGCACCCGGATCCTTCTCGCGGAAGGCCATCACCGAGCCGTCGGGGGCGACCTCCAGCGCGCCGTAGCGGCCGGCATCTGGCACCCTTACCGCCAGCAGGCTGGCCGGGCGGTGGTGGGCGGCGGCGAAAGCGGCAAGATCGGCGCCGACCACGCTGTCGCCGTTCATTACCAGGACCGGCGCATGGGCGAGGCGCGGCAGGGCGTGGCGGATGGCGCCGGCGGTGCCGAGGGGGGCGGGCTCGACCACGCACTCCACCCCGGGCCGGCCGCGCACGTGCTGGCTCACCGCCTCGGCCCGGTGCCCCAGCAGCAGCAGCACGCGCCGTGCCCCCTCGGCCGCCAGCCGGTCCAGCATCCAGTCGAGGAAGGGCCGGCCGGCCACCGGCCCCAGGCATTTCGGCGTGTCGCCCAGCACGCCCCTGATGCGGGTGCCGAGGCCGCCCGCCAGGATCGCCACGTCGATGTCGGCGATACCCCTCACACGTTGCCGTGCAGGCGGTTGTTCACCATCCGGTAGCCCTTGATCAGCTCGCGGATGCCGTCGTCCAGCGAATAGGCGGGGGCGAAGCCGGTGGCCTCGATGCGGGCGTTGCTGACGATGTAGTCGCGCTTGTCGGGGTCCTCCCCGATCGGCGCCTCCAGATAGACGAAGCCGGGCACATGCGCCTTGATCCGGGCGCACAGCTCCGCCTTCGACAGGTTGGCGTCCGACAGGCCGACATTGTAGGGCCGGTCCCGCATCGCCTCGAAATTGTCGATACCGTGCAGGAAGGCGCGGGCGACATCGCGGATGTGGATGTAGTTGCGCTTGAACTGCGCCTCGAACAGCACCACCGCGCGATCGTTCACGGCGCGGTAGACGAAGTCGTTCACCAGCAGGTCGATGCGCATGCGCGGCGCCATGCCGAACACGGTGGCCAGGCGGAAGCTGATGGCGTTGCCGCGGTCGAGGGCCGCCCGTTCCGCCTCCACCTTGGTGGTGCCGTACAGGCTGATCGGGCTCAGCGGCGTGTCTTCGGTGCAGAACCTGTCCTTCTGCCCCACGCCGTAGCCGGAATTGGTGATCGGCATCAGGATGCGCTGGGCCGGCGACAGCAGCCGGCACAGCATCACCACCGCGTCGCGGTTGGTGCTGGTGGCGCCGAGCGGGTCGGCATTGCACAGCGGCGCGCCGACCAGGGCGGCGAGCGGGATCACCACATCCGCACCCCTTGCCAGCTCGCCGACCAGCCGCTCGTCGCGCGCATCGCCCCGCACCACGTCGAAGTTCGGATCGGCGCACAGGTGGTTCAGCGGCGACTGCCGGAACATGAAGTTGTCGAGCACGGTCACCCGGTGGCCGGCCGCCAGCAGCGCGGGCACCATCACGGAGCCGAGATAGCCGGCGCCGCCGGTGACAAGGATCGAAAGCCCCATGCCGGTCACTCCGTCACAGCCTGTCCATGGCCATCGGCCCCTATCGGCACACCCGGTCCAGCACGGCGTGCAGGGTGTCGATCTGCGCCGTCAGGTCGTGCGGGTGGTTGCCGACGAAGAAGCCGTGGTCGTGCGCGATGTCGGCATTGGGGCAGCCATTGCCGACGATCTCGTAGTCGTAGAACTTCATCACATCGTGGCGCAGCATGTTGCCGCCGGTGATGATGCGGTACTGGATCCCGGCCGCGCGCAGGGCGGCGAACACCTGCTCGCGGTCGAAGCGGTATTTCGGGTTCAGGATGATCGGGAAGGTGAAGGACGAGGATCGGCCGTTCTCGCGCGGCGTGATGAAGCGGTCGTCACCGCCGAACAGCTTCTGGAAATGAGCCAGGTTGGCGCGGCGCCGGGCAATCATGGCCGGCAGCTTGCGCAGCTGCTCCAGCCCGACGGCGGCCGACATTTCCAGCGGCCGCACGTTGTAGCCCGGCAGGATGAAGCGGTAGGCCTCGAAGAAGTCGCTGCCGGTGCGGGTGTAGATCGGGCTGTCGGGCGGCAGGTCGCGGGTCCAGCCATGGGCGCGCAGGGCGCGGCACAGATGGGCCAGCTCCAGGTCGTCGGTCGTCACCATGCCGCCTTCCATGGTCGACATGTGGTGCGAGAAGAAGAAGCTGTGCGTGGTCAGGTCGCCGAAGCTGCCGGCCTTGCGGCCGTTCAGCTCGGCATCGAGCGATTCGCAGTTGTCCTCGATGAACCACAGGCCGTGGCGGTCGCAGAAGTCGCGCATCACGTCGAGGGCGGCCGGGTTGCCAAGGATCGATACCGCCATCAGCGCCTTGGTGCGCGGCCCCAGCGCGCGCTCCAGCAGGCAGCAGTCGACGTTCAGCGTGTCCAGCTCCACATCCAGGAACTTCAGCTTCAGCCCGTATTGCTGGAGCGGGTGGTAGGTGGTGGCCCAGGAGATCGCCGGCACGATGCACTCGTCGCCGCGGGCGAGCGCCCGCTTGGCGGTGTGGAACAGGGAGGCCGTGGCGATCAGGTTGGCCGAGGAGCCGGAATTCACCATCACCGCGTGCTTCATGCCGAGATGGGCGGCGAAGGCGGCCTCGAACTCCTTGACCTTCGGCCCCATGGTGAACTGGCCGGAGGCGATCACGTCCTGCAGTGCGGCGATCTCCTCCTGCCCCCAGGAGGAGGCGGCCAGCGGCCAGGTGATGGCGGGGTCGGCCGCGCCGGTAACCATGCTAGAACGGCCCCTTGAACTGCGTCTGGTAGGCAAGCCGCGCGCGCTCGGGATCCGGCGTCCAGGTGGAGCCGGGTTCGACCAGCGCCCGGGCGGCGGCGGCGATGGTGGCGGGGTTGGGGTAGAAAAGCTGCTCCAGCACCGGGGATGTCGGGCAGGTCGTGGGCGCGAAGCCCAGCCGCCTCACCTTGGCGGCGACGCCGGCCTCCGCGGCGCGGGCGGCGATCTCGGCGGAGATGCCGCACATGGTCCAGGCATTGTCGACCACCAGCAGCCGTCCGGTGCGCGCGGCCGAGGCAAGAATGGTGTCGCTGTCGAGCGGCGACACCGTGATCGGATCGATCACCTCGGCGGCGATGCCCACCTCCGCCAGCAGTTCCTGCGCGCGCAGGCATTCCACCACCATGTTGGAGACGCCTACCAGGGTAAGGTCGCTGCCCCGCTTGACGATCCGCGCCTTGCCGAAGGGCACGGTGAAGGGCGCCTCCCCGACATAGGCTTCCAGCGGATAGAGCAGCCGGTGCTCGACGAAGATCACCGGGTCGTCGTCGCGGATCGCCTGGATCAGGCAGCCCTTGGCGTCATGCGCGTTGGAGGGCGCCACCACCTTCAGGCCTGGCACATGCGCGAACATCGCGTGCAGGCCCTGGCTGTGCTGGGCGCCCTGGCCCCAGGACTTGCCGATCATCGAGCGCACGACCAGCGGTACGCTGACCGTGCCGCCATACATGTAGCGCGCCTTGGCCGCCATGTTCACGAGCTGGTTCATGCACAGCATCAGGAAGTCCATGCGGATATGGACATGGATCGGTCGCATGCCGGCCATCGCGGCGCCGATCGCGACACCGGTCATGGCATCCTCCGACAGCGGGGTGTTGAACACCCGGGCCGGCCCGAACCGCTGCACCAGGCCCAGGGTCGAGCCCTGGATGCCCTTGTGGTCGTCGACATCCAGCCCGAACAGGAACACCGCCGGGTCGCGTTCCATCTCCTGCGCCACCGCCTCGCGCAGGGCATCGACATAGCGCAGCAGCCGGTCAGCCATGGACGTCCGCCATCAGCATGGATGGGTCCGGCCAGGGGCTCTCCTCGGCGAAGGCCACGGCTGCCGCGATCTCGGCCTCGACCGCGGCGTCGATGGCGCTGCGCACCGGCTCGGGCAGGCGGGCGGCGACCAGGCTGACCTGGTCGATCGCCCGCCACTTGCGCAGCTCGCCTTCCTCGCGATAGCCCGCATCGTAGTCGTAGCCGGGGCCGACATGCTCATGCCAGCGCCAGGTCACGCATTCCAGGAACACCGGCCCGCCGCCCTGGCGCATGCCGGCCACGGCATCGGCCGCCAGCGCCCTGATCTTGAAGACGTCGCCATCCTCGATCCGGTGGGTCGGGATGCCATAGCTCGCCACCCGCTCGCACAGCCGGTCGGTCGCCCAGCGCTTGGCGAGCGGGGTGTGGATGGCAAAGCCGTTGTTCTCGCACACGAACAGCACCGGCAGCCGGTGCAGGGCGGCGAAGTTCAGGCTTTCGGCGAAGCAGCCCTCCTCGGTCGCGCCGTCGCCGAAGAAGGCGGCGATCACGGCGCCGGTGCCCATCCGCTGCTGGGCGAGGCCCCAGCCCACCGCGATCGGGATGGTGGTGCCGACCACGGCGGAGGAGCCCAGCACCCGCGCCTTCATGTCGACCAGATGCATGGAGCCGCCCTTGCCGCCGGCGCAGCCCGTGGCCTTGCCATACATCTCGGCGAACAGCGCCTTCAGGTCGCCGCCCTTGGCGATGTAGCCGGCGTGGCCGCGATAGGTGCCGCTGACCGCATCCTGCGGCCCCAGCGCATCGCAGATGCCCACCGCCACCGCCTCCTGGCCGATCGACAGGTGCACCGGGCTCTTGATCTTGTCGCTGGGATAGATGCGGGCGACCTCTTCCTCCGCCCGGCGGATCAGGCGCAGGGCGCGGTAGATGCGCTCGACATCTGCGCGGTCCAGGAACCAGTTCGACATGGCTGCCCTTGAGCGCCCTCCCGTTCGCCATATGTTGTAGACGAAATGCCGCGCGGCCACCAAGGAAATGATGGGCAGGCCGCGTTGCCTGGGCTGCGGGATTGGAGGACAATGCCCCTGGAGGTGGCGGATGGCGGACGGGCGCCGGATCAAGCGGCAGTGCGGGGTCATGCGGGGCGGGCGGCAGTGGCGTGGCGGGCCCGCCGCTGCCGGGCGGTCGCAATCCTGATCCAGGGCGGCTGATGGGTCCGCTGGCGGCTGCCTATGCCCTGCACCGCGATGGCCGGCTGAGGGAGGCGGAGGCGGCCTATCGCGCGCTGCTGCCGCGGGCGCCCGACCATCCAGAACTAAGGCGGCTGATGGGGGTGCTGCTGCTGCAGACCGGGCGGGCGGCGGCGGCGCTGCCGCACCTGATCCGGGCGGCGCTGGCCGGGCCGGCCAGGGTCGA